>NZ_JAHQUY010000072.1 GCF_019052365.1 Leyella stercorea | reverse complement strand
AAGACTGTCTGAGTGTGTGGAGAGTAAATGCAAAGAGTGTAAAACCTAAAAAATAGAAAGATATGGGTTGGTTATCATTAGCGACAAGGGTTATACCCAAACTATGGAGAAGTGGAGTTAAAGTAACGTCCACGCTATGGAGAGGCGGCAGTTCCGTTGTTGGCGCTGTCGCAAAAAATCCAAAAACCACAGCAGTTGCAAGTGTGGCAACTTTCGCAGGATGGCAGAAACTTTCGCATCCAGACGAGTCCATTGGCACAGCTGTAGGTAAAACGCTCCGTGGTGGAACAGACGGAACTGGAGACTTTGCGCACGATGTCGTAAACGGCTATACAGGTGAAAATACGGTAGAGCAAGTAAAGGACACCACAAACAAGGTCATTTCAGAAATTAAGGACACCGCAGCGGAAACAAAAGGATTGCTGGGAACTTTTGGGGACACATTGAAAGGCATCAGCTCTTTCATCGGCAACCTGTTTGGAGGCAACGGAACCAATATGTTTGGTAATTTCTTCAACAATCTTGCTTCGGGGAAAATCTCTGGTTGGGGAATAGGTGCTTTGATAGCTGCAGCCTATATGGTATTTGGTCGTACTGGACTACTGGGAAAAGTCGGTGGCGCATTGATGGCCATGATGATGATAGGCAGCAACTCACAACGGCAGACACAGACAGTTGCCCAAGCCGAAAATCAAGAGATGATGCAAGATGAACAGCAACAACGCAACAGGCATCGGTAATATCAGTAACATCAATAATACGAATAATATGAGAAAGACATTAACAGTATTTGGAGCAAGCCTGTTTGCAAGTCATGCATTTGCAGACAGCATTACAGATGGCATAGGGACTGCAGGTGATGCCATTTATAGCTATACGCCGTATGTTCAAGCATTGGGTTATGTCCTTGCAAGCATCATAGGCATAGTGGCAGCGTTTGTCATCTATTATGCCATTGCCAACAATGACAGAAATGTAAAGAAGCGCATTCTCACATGGGGAGGAGGTTGTGTAGCCATGTTGTGTATGACGATTGCACTTCCTAAGTTCTTCGACTATCAGGAGTCGGGCTTGCTTGCAGGAAACACGAACTCTTCGGGAAGTTCCTCTGGGGACTTTGCAGGTGGAGACCGTTGGGGAAAAATAGACATAACCATTCCCGACATCAACAATCCGATCTGGCGGCCAGACCATAGGTTTGACCCGATATTAAGACCTGGCACAGGTATCGTCAAGCCGGACATAAAGCTCAACTAAACAAATAAGCAAAGACATGGAATACAAACAGTCTATGAATCTTGTTTCTCCAAGCGGTTACGCCATGCCATTTGAGTTGTCAGAAACGACACCTTTGGAGATAACGCTCGGCTATGGTAAACAGACACACCCTGTGACTGGCAAGGAGTTCTTTCATCATGGAGTAGACTTCAAGGTCTATCCCCACACATGGCTCAAAGCTCTTGCCACAGGTGTAGTATCTGGAATAGCCAGTGACCGTGAAAAAGGATTCAACATAACAGTTAACTATCGCAATTATGCAGCAGGAAGCTCCGCTGTCTATGATGTGGTCTATTCACATATCAAGGAATCCATTTGCAATTTTGGCAAAAGCGTAAATGCTGGTGACAACATTGCTGTGTGTGATGACACCCTTCACATTGAAGTTCGTTTCAATGGTGATGAAATAGACCCGATAGAGTTTCTTACGATGGTGAGGGACAATCTTATAGTTTATGAGCAGAAGACCATTCAAGGGAACAATCCTGAAATTGCCACATTGGACTTCAAAGTGGAAACTCCATACGATAGCCAGCAACCAGAGATTGACCAAATGTATCAGAGGTTCTTCGGCAAGTACATGATTGACTTGCTGACAAGCAGATACAAGGTACCCAACGGAACGGAGCAAGTCCTACGTGATGTCTTGGCAGAGGGTGCAAATAGTGGCGCTTATTATGAACACACACCGAGTATGCTCAACCCCTTGGGCTTGGGAGAGCGTAGCTTGGGCATCATAGGACGCATTCAGACCATCTTGACACATGATTTTCTCAACTACCTCGCTCTGATGCATGGAGTGTTCCTCTCTACAATGACGGAGTACGAAAAAAAAAAGCTACTGACAACGCCATAGCAAGCCAAGGGATAATAGACCCATTCGAGAATTTCGACATAGACATTCAGAGCTTCGACATACAACGTACCGTCAGCGTCTATCCCGACAAGGACGGCATCGTGTGGTGGACAAAGGCTTGGTTCAATGGCAAGAAGAAAGGTGAACGAGCCATAGAAATCAATCGCCAGTTAGCCATTAAGTTCATACAGGACAATGTGGCAAAGGACGAGTGGTTGGAAGAGTTTTTCCCTCGTCAGATGGAAGTCCTCCATGCAGCCCTTGCCCAAACAAGAGAACAGGTAATCAACCAGTTAAGACAGTCATTCATATAATCATGGCAACAGCAAATAGCGACAAGCAAGACATCTTCACATCCAAAGTCATCCCCATCATGAAGAAAGTTCGTGATGACCTAAGCCGTAAACAAATGGAGGAATATGGAAGATATAGTTCTTCATTGGGAGCTGTTTTGGCAGGGGCGGCAGGGCCAGATGGTGGCATGACTGCCACAGCGACCTATTATGACAACCTAAAATACATTGGCGAGTGGAATAGTAAGACGGTAGATGACTATATCAACATGGTCAAGGCTGAACTGAAAAGACAGCACATAACCGTAGATGCTGTGATGGAGAAAAAGATGATAGACTACCTTGTCAAGCAGCAAATGCCAAAGTCAAGTGCAGACTACATACTCCGTAAAGCGGCAGAAGGAAGTATCTTCTATATTCCTGAAAGGGTCAGAACGACCTCATTGCAAGACCATATCAACAAGAAAGCTGAAGAAAAGTACAACCCTTCTCTTCTTGAAGAAGTGGCAGGAAACATCGGCTCATGGCTTATCAACGCTGCTACCACATGGGGCGCTGGCGGTTTCTTCGGACAGTTGGCTATAGATGGTGGTACGGAAGTGGTTGAACGCACGTCCCAAGGCCAACAAAAAAAGTATGTAGAACAACAGAAACAACAGGCAAAGAAGGAGGTAGCAGCTGCAAGCAAGAAGAAAGCCAGTGTCCCTAAATGGATGCTTGATCAGATGGGATTCAAAAGTTGTGCTTATGCCACAGACAAACAGTTGAGCATTGCTTTGGACTGGGCAAACAAGAATGGTCAGAGATATAGGAATAAGGTCAATCAAGCCGTCAATGCTGGGGAACGAACGGTGAAAGCAAACGGCAAATCCACCATGATGTCCGTTTCTGATGCCACTTTTCGTGCTATGGAATACGAGACATTCGCCAAAGTAATACAGAAAGAACTCGCAGACCGCAAAAATGGTAAAGATGCAGTGCATTATTCCAATATAGCGGAAGCTGATGATTCTACGGCGTACACGACAAACGCCAATGAAGCGGAGGCCGCGCAAGCAACAATGCCAGGTGCTTCTACTGGAGAATACGCAGGATGGGACAACTTGATTGGTTTCATGGGAATGGGTGGCATGGGGGACACCATGCAACATCTGGGAATCACACTGTCCATGCTGCCAGACATGTTAGTCGGCGTGTTTACGGGAAAGACAAGGTCTATAGGGCTGAACAAGGAAACAATGATGCCTTTGGCGGCCCTTCTCACTGGAACATTCATCAGTAATCCTTTGATGAAGATACCGCTTATGTTGTATGGTGGTGCCAGTCTGTTCAATACTGTTGGTCAAGAGGCTCTTGCCGAGTATCGGAAAGAGAATGGCGAGCAACCTGTTTCTCGCTATAAACGGTATGCTGATGAGGAGCTTGACAAACGACTGAAGAACCCACAGATAGAAGGTAACGTGTTACTTGTTGACATGGATAATGTTCCACGTCTTGTCACTTTGCCGCAATCCGTTATAGAAGCATACAATGAGGGATCCTTGACTGTGAACACGATTGCCAACCGCATACTTGCCAAAGCTGACCAGGCAACAATATCCAACAGACAGGATTTGCGCAATGCCTCAGAAAGCTATGAGAAAAAACAAGAGCGCGAACAAGTGAGAGGAATACGCTAATAACAAGAAATAGTCATGAAGAAAGAAAAACTGCATATTGTAATCGTAGAAAACCTTGAATATTGGTTGACTAACGAAACATCAGATTGGAGAGTCAAAGAATACATTGTAAGAGCACCGAGTCGGGAAACGGCAGTAAAGCTTACCAAAGAACATTTGACAGTCAAAGAGAAAACGTATATCTATAGCGAAGATGTCTGGGGGCATGATATGCTTATCATAGCCCCATCAATAAACAAAGACAAAGGGGTATGGAAAAGTGTCTTTCTAAGAGAACGCTTCCGGGACAAAAAAGGGAAATACCGCTATAAGAATAGACGTATACTGGTCTTTGCATCAGATAATTTTGAAGCAAACACCAAATTCCTGAGACAATA
The DNA here is from genome assembly GCF_019052365.1 of Leyella stercorea. Taxonomy (GTDB): domain Bacteria; phylum Bacteroidota; class Bacteroidia; order Bacteroidales; family Bacteroidaceae; genus Prevotella. The sequence goes on along the minus strand of NZ_JAHQUY010000072.1, from coordinate 9,483 downwards.
TTTTCAAGACAACAATATTGATTGGATTCAGTACAGTGGCTGTGAATATCCACATCTCCAAGGTATCCTTGAAATGAATGAAAAATAACAGCATAACACCATTAAATGATACGATAATATGGCAGAAGAAAACATCAACAAAAAAACAGGTGCAGAGCGACAAGCGGAAGTCTTAGTTGCAGCCCTTGAAAGAGCTAACAAGAATGGAGGCACCTTGCTTAATGCATGGCAAAAGGCGATGCCTCAGTTCTATGACAAGACATTACGGATTACTCCAGTCAATGCGCTTATCATGGCCATGCACAGTGACAATGGCGAGTTCAAGACCAACAGCTACACGATGTTCAATGAAACCCATGACCGCAGTGAGGCCGTTAAGAAAGGACAGAAAGGAGTCCCTTTCGTTTGGCAGAACCTCAACCAGTACGTCAACAAAGACAATGCGGAGGATAAAATCAGCCGTGCAGAATACAATTCTCTCGCAGATGCAGAAAAAGCAAAATACAAGGTTAATCCTCGTGAGGATGTGTATACGGTCTTTAACATCGACCAAACCACCATGTCCCATGTTCATAAGGAAGAATATGCCAAGCAGGTGGAGCAGTTTGGACCAAACAGACCGACAGATGAAAAGCTCCTTCGAATGGATGTCAACAAATTCATCCAGAGTATGAAGGACAATCTCGTCCCTATCCGCAAGGATGCCACTGGTATTGCACATTATGATAGCAAAAAAGACACATTACACATCCCTGCTCAGAAGGATTTTCCTTCATATGCAGACTATGTGCAAGAGGTAACCCGGCAGATAGTTCATGCGACTGGAGTTCCACAACGTTTGGGACGAGAAGGACTTTCCGTTGATGGCGTAAAGACACCGTCAGAAGTACAGCAACATATGGAAATGCTTGTAGAAGAGTTTGCGTCTGCACACAGAATGCTTGAATTGGGCATGACAGCGAAGATGCGTTCGCAGACCGTTGAACAGTTACCGAATATCATTTCCGAACTGAAAGCGGATCCGACGATGACGCAAAAGGTTCTCCATGACGTGAACCGCACAGTTGGGATGATAAAGAAGGCCGAGAATGGAGAAAAAATCAAACTCATCGAGAAGCCTTCTGAAAAACGCCAACAGGCATGGGCTTCACAGTTTCCTATCGACAAGGTTCCATCAACCTTTACACAGATCTCAATGCTGAAGGACGATGAAGGCAAGTGGACACTTGCTGCAAAGCCTGAGAACGCCCGTACTTTTGCTGTTCATCCCTGTCGTGAGGATGTCAGCCTGTATTTTGACATGATGAAGAATGACCATGATGAGACTCATGTGAATGAATTCAAAACCCAGTTCGCTCAGAAATACTACTCAGTAGTGGCAGCTAATCCCGAAAAGGAAGCCAACATCTTTAGAAGCAATGCCTCACAAGATGCGTTAGACCTTATCAGCAAGGTCAATGCCTTTAAGACAAAGGACAACAAAATTCTGCTTGTTGCCACCATCGGTGATGAGAAGCAGAAGTCCGTGCAGATAAACCAGTCGCAATGGCAAAGAATGTGGCTTGCAGATGACAAGCAGGACTACAAGACACACCTCGCAGCCATTCTGTATTCTGATGTCCTTGCAGGAAAGCTGGAGGAGATGAAGCGTTCTACCTCTCCTGACGTGGAGGGTACTCAGCTCCATGAGGAGAATGAACACCGTGAATACCACGAGGAGGAGAAACGGCAGCAACAGCAGATGTCGAATGTACCCCCGATCATCAAGCAATACAATGATTTGAAGCAAAAGCACCCTGATGCATTATTGCTTTTCCGTTGTGGTGATTTCTATGAAACCTACAAGGAAGACGCGGTAAAGGCCTCAAATATCTTAGGTATCACGCTCACAAAGCACAGCAAGCGTATGGATGAGGAAGGAAAGCCGTTAAAGATGGCCGGTTTCCCATATCATGCCCTCGATACTTACCTTCCCAAGCTTATCAGAGCAGGAGAACGAGTTGCCATTTGTGACCAGTTGGAATCTCCAAGACAGAAAACCTCACAGCAGGAGGAAAACAAGCAGGAAGCCAAGCAAGAGGTTAAGGAAGTTGTCTCCGCTCAAAAAGAAGAGCGTCATGGTATGCACAGATAAAGCAGTATGATATGACATCATCAAGACAGCAATATATAGAACGGTATGCAGAGTATGCTATGGAGCAGATGCGGCGATATGGCATACCTGCATCAATAACTCTTGCCCAGGGCATCATAGAGTCTGCCGACGGCAGAAGCCCACTGGCAAATTCAGCCAACAACCATTTCGGCGTAAAGGGTACATATAATGGAAACTATGTCCTGGCAGACGATGACAAGCCAAATGAGAAATTCAAGAAATATGACAATGTAGGGCAAAGCTATGAAGACCATTCCAAGGTACTCATGGCGCAGCGGTACCAACAATATGTTAGAAAACTATCTCATGATGACTATAAAGGTTGGGCTGCAGGTATCAAAAAAGGTGGTTATGCGTCTGATAGCAACTATGTGTCCACATTAGTTGATGTTATTGAAGGTGCAAAGCTCCAACGTTTTGACAAAATGGTGATACAACAGATGAATGCCGAGGGAAAGCAGTTCGGTGTTCAGTCCAACCCATTGTCAAACAATGAAGGTGCAAAAGCCAAAGCTACTGGAATGAATTTGCCAAAATCAAGTTACAGTATGCCGGTACAGCGCAGGGAGTTCATGCTCATTACGTCTCCTTACGGTCAACGCGAAGATCCTATAAACAAAGGCAAAACGCAGATACACCACGGCATAGACATCAAGACCAATAAGGACAATGTCCTTGCTACAGAAAACAATGGCGTGGTTGTCGGTGTCGATCATCGAACTACAACTGGTGGCGGTAAAACCGTTACGGTGGAGTATGCTCGTGAAGACGGAACTAAAACAAGAGTGCAATACATGCATCTTAGTGAAATATCCGTCAAGAAAGGCGATACGGTCAATGCTGGTCAGAAGTTGGGTGTTTCTGGTAATACCGGCACACGAACCACTGGTGAGCATCTTCATTTTGGTGTCATTAACGTCTCGGCAGACAATAAGTTGCAATGGGTCAATCCAGCTGCCTACCTTGCAGAAATCAGTCAAAAGGGCAATCTCAATATCGAGGCACAATATAACGGAAAGAACATACTTGCCGAATACATGACAGCCGGAACAAAAGCTGTAAACACCGACGAGCAAACACCAGAAAACTGGATGAGTAAACTCCTCGGCTCTGAAGATGCAGCCCTCGGCATTGAAGGTGGAGGTGACAAAGGTCTCTTGGGAAACCTTATGCAAATGTTCATGACATTGCTTATGCTTACCATCCAAATGGAGAACAAGAGTAAGGAAGAAAAGATGCAAGCGGTCAGTGATGCTGTTATCAATCGTCATATTGACATCAGCAGCTTTGTCCCCAACCTAAAGTCTGCTGTATTGAGCATCAATGACAAAGGAAATGCGGTTCTTGTTGTTAATGATGGCAAGAAGGAATACTCCCATGAATTGACCAATGCAGAGAAGAACAGTATCTCCAACATTCTTCAAAGCGACAGTGACGATACCACAAAGCGACAAAGGATTGGCTGCATTGTCAATGCCATAACATTCTCTTATCAGGCATCCAACAATTATGAGCAGATTGAAGCACAGCAACAATCCCAGCAACAGACCATTCAAAGAAGATAATAACAATCAAACTTACAAGATATGATTAAAGCAGAAGCAAATGTCATAGGTACGATAAAGCGCAGCGCAAATATTCGTACAGACAAGAACAACAATCCGTATTTGTCATTTGTCATGACAGTCGTTTTAACGGATGCTAAGACAACAAGTAAAAGCATCGATGTGTTTGTCTCGCTTCCAAACGCCAAGCAGGACGAGGCGCAGTCTTATGTTGAAGGACTGCGTGTGGCAGTAAACGGCAATTTGGACATCCGCAAGAAAGAAGACAATTTGAACTTCTATCTGACAGGCAACGCCATAACTGCCCAGAATGTGGCTGAACTTGACTCTATTTCAGGTACACTCTCATTCCGTGGCTATCTGAAGAAAGAGAATATCTATCAGCAGAAGACAGACAAGAACGGTCATCCGTTCATCGTGTTCTCTGCCTATTCCTTGGAAAAGAACGGACAGGAGTATCTGAGCACATGGGTTAATTTCATGCGCTTCCCAGAAAAAGGCGCAGCAGTTGAGAGCATCATTCCTGATTGGATGCACTCCAAGGCACATGTGGACATAACCGGTGAATTGCAGGTTTCAGCCTACAATGACGTGGTAAGACTTTCTTGCCGTGTGCATGACATGACCGAATACATCAACACCCAACAGTAAAGCAGAGCGTATGAAAAAGAATACATACAATACCGATGGGCTTAGTGCGGAAGACCGCGCTTTGAACACCTTTGCGGAACTTATGATTGAAAAGATCCGCAACTTGCAGGAAGATTGGAAGAAGCCCTGGTTTTCACCGCAAGTAGCCCAACTGCCCAAAAACCTCAATGGTCGGAACTACAATGGCATGAACAGCATTGTTCTGATGCTCATGCAGGAAAAGAATGGATGGCAGACTTCCCGTTATGCCACCTTTGACCGCATTGTAAGTCTGAACTTCACAAAAGACAAAGATGGCAAGAAGGCAGCTGTAGACGAGAACGGCAACAAACTCCCTCGTGTCGGCATCAACAAAGGAGAAAAGAGCACCCCGGTTATGCTGACCACATTCACATGTGTACATAAAGAAACAAAAGAGCACATCAAGTACGACGATTATAAGCAGCTCACTCAAGACGAGAGGAATAACTACAATGTCTACCCAAAGTTACAGGTTTATAACGTCTTCAATCTCGACCAGACCAATCTCAAAGAAGCACGTCCAGAGATGTATCAAAAGTTCAAGGATGAAGCCGTTGGGCAAAGTCTGCGCACCACAGATGGTATGGTTGATTTCCCTGCTTTGGATGCCATGATAGAGAAAGACCTCTATGTATGTCCCATAAAGCCCATTCATGGGGACAATGCCTATTATAGCATCAGTAAAGACGAGATAGTCATTCCTGAAAAGGCACAGTTCATAGATGGTGAGTCCTTCTACAGCAATCTCTTACATGAGATGAGCCATGCCTCAGGTTCAGAAAACCGCTTGAATCGATTGGCTCCAGGCTCCACCTTTGGAAGTGAGTCATACGCAAAGGAAGAACTTGTCGCAGAGCTTACAGCCGCACTTGTCTCTTCACAGTACGGAATGGAGAAGCATGTAAAAAGTGACAGCGCCGCTTACTTGAAGTCTTGGCTTGACAGTCTGAAGGAAGACCCCAATTTCATCAAGACCTCTCTAATGGATGTCAAGCGTTCTTCCTCATTCATCAGTCAGAGGCTTGATGCTGTGGCGCAGCGTCTTGAACGAGACGGTTGGGAGGCTGATTTCTCGGACATCCGTGAAAAGAACAAGGCTTTCACCCCTGTTTTTGGTAACAAGGCTGAGAGACCGACTGTGTCAAATCAAGAAAATCAGTCTACACAAGAGCAAACCAAACCCCAAGTCCAACATGAGGAGGTAGTAGCAAGAAGCACCGAACAGCCCCGATTTCATCGTTAAAATATATGAGCCGAACCCTAAATTAGAAGTGTTGTTCACAATATCAGAAGAAGAAGGAGCAGAGATGTATCTTGGAAATACGCCAATAGAAGTTGATTTGAGTACAGCGATATATATGTTACAGCAGAAAGACAATATGCCAGAAGGGATGGCTTGGGGTAACTATTTCCCTGCTGTTATCAATCATACCAGTTCTGCCATAGCACGCAAACATCCTGATTTCCATGCAGCAAAACATGGAGATTATGATGCAGCGTTACGCTTGGTCAACGACTTGGTTAAGGACGATAAGGTTTGCTCTATTGCAAGATGCTATCCCAACGCCCATATTGCTTATAATCACAAGATGCAAGACAGCAAGGTCAATATGATACCGGCTGCTTACGCTGCAAAATTTTCGGCAATAGGGATGAACGTAGAGCATAATATCATTGCGGTCACAGATGTCTCCCACACCAATGCTTCTGACATATCAAGGATTAGCAAACGTGTACGTTTTGAAGGTGAGGTCAAGAAAGGGGTAGACTATATCCTTGTGGATGATTTTATCACATCAGGTGCCGAACTTAGAGATATGAGGGACTACATACAAAGCAAGGGTGGTAATGTGGTGATGATGACCACATTCGGTCATGGCAGCTTCGGCAAGCTTAAAGATATAAGAATAGACAACAGCCTTATCGAAAGACTAAAGGCATCGGGTATTACAGACCAAGATTTAAGAAAATATGGAATTGCATCAGAAATCAGGTGTCTTACCATCGGAGAAGCGGCAAAACTCTCCAGAATGGTTAACGCCAAAGCAAAAACAACAGTTGCACAACTCTGCGCAAGAGTTCAACGAACACACCAAGAATGCCCCAATCTGCCAGCAATGGAGACAGAAGTTCCAAGAAATGGGGTTCAAGGTGTCAAAACTAAAGAAATAACAGAAGAAAGTAAAACAATCAAATTCAAATTATGAAGAAGTATGTATTCATGTTTCTGCTCAGCCTGACATCTATGGTGTCTATGGCAAGAGACAGTATTGTGACGGCACAGCAACGATGCCAAATTGAAGCAAGGGACAAAGCCGAGTTACTTGTTCCCTTAACTCCATCTTACCTTGACGGTATAACATCAACTACTGGTTGGGATAACAATTGGTTCGTGGAAGCAAAAGGAGGAACCTCCGCTTTCATCGGCACTCCTATAGGGTGTGGAGACCTTTTCGACCGTGTTATGCCGGTGTTGCAAATCGGTGTTGGTAAGTGGTTCACTCCTGCCGTCGGTGGCAGAATTGGTTATCAAGGGATTAAATTCAAGAATGCAAACTTACAGTCTATGAAGTACCAGTTCGTTCATGCGGACTTCATGTATAATCTCACGCACAACCTGCAGTGCAACGAGTATGGTTTGTCGAAATTTGATGTAATTCCTTACATCGGTGTCGGTATGATATACAACTCGTCAAACATTCCTGGTTATTTTCTAACGGACAATGTCCCTTCCGGCAACCATCCGTTTGCTTTCAGCTATGGTGTCGAGTTTCGCTATCTTCTTGCTGACCGTCTTCATCTTGTCGGTGAAGTCAGTGGTATGACAACGATGAAAAGCTTTGATTGCGTCGGAGCTTCAAGCAGATTTGGTGACCACATGGTCAATGCCTCAGTCGGTTTGTCGTATACCATAGGCAAGAGAGGATGGAAAAAAGTCGTTGATGCACGTCCGTACATCAACCAAAACAACTATCTTCTGAAGAGATATTCGGAACACTCACAACAAGCCAATGCCAACAACAATATCGAAGCACCATCCACAGACAAGAACAACTATAGTGGTCTTAACTCCCTCCGTTATAGAATGTCGTTAGGAAATGAGAACAATGATAGTTCTTCGGATAGCCTGTCACAGAAGACAAAAGTAACCATAGGTGTTCCCATTTACTTCTATTTCAAGTTGAACACAGCAAAATTGGTGGACAAAACACAGTTGGTCAATCTTGATGAGATTGCAAAGATTGCAAAAGAACAAAACTTAACCATTCATATATCGGGAGCAGCTGACAAAGCAACTGGCTCAGATAAGCGAAATCGCCATCTGAGTATTGAAAGAGCCAAGTACATCTGTAAACAATTGATAAAACGAGGTGTTGATAAAGATGCCATGAAAGCTACAAGTTTAGGTGGCATTGAGCAATTCTTACCCAAAGAAGCCAATAGATTTGGAGTGGTACTATTGACTCAATAGAACAAACTTTTTCTATTACCTAAAATCAGACCTGTCTGCTATTATAGCATTCAGGTCTTTTTGTGTCTATAGAATCAAGATTAGCGCAGGGTGACTTGTAAGAATGTGGGTAAAGACTTTGCTTTGGATATTCTTGCCGTGTTTCCTTTATACGGTCTTTTCGATTATCTATTTTGTAGCATCATACATAGACAAGTCAGCGGAGGATGGGAATAACTATACTCTGAATAAGAAAGTATGGAGAGTGTAAAATAAACTGTGTTGGCTTTAATTGTTATCGCTTGATACAGTTTATTTACACTACCTCAAAAATGGGCTATGTTTTTACGTTTACCCAATTAAATCCTTGATATTTTTTGATTGTTTTGTTAATCTAATCAGAACCGACTTAGCTAAATTATCATCTAATGAATTGTATCTATTGATTAAAAAATCCTTCAATACAGAGAAGCTAATAGTCTCACCACAATCCTCAAATATCAGTTCTTTTTTATTAAAATGGATTATTGAATTTATAAAATTTGATTTTCTTTTTCCTATTATTTTAAATATATGCCCACTTTGGTCAACATATTTTTGATTATTGTAGTATTCTTCAAAGATACTATTATCGCCAGGATAATCCCATAAGTCTCCAATGTGGGTTTCTTCCAAATCCTGTGAACTTAAATTACTTAAGGAAATATTAAGTATAGGGAATTGTATTGACATATTACTTGATTATTTATTCAAATATTCTAAACAAACCATACATTATAGACACAAAACCAGCAACATATCCGTTAAGATAATTAATATAGTTTATTGTAAAACTCGGTGGGAAATTACGCCTGTCTTTGTATGTGATATTTAGGAATGTAATACCAAAGGATATTGCACAAATACTATCATATCTTTTAAATAAGATGGTTGTTATTCCTAAGCATATCATCAAAATTGAAAAAATCAAGTAAGTGCCATTTTTTATGGCACTTACCGACTTTTTGTGCTTAATAACTGAAAACATTATTGCAATTCCTGTTATAAACGCTAATATTCCCCAAAGACAAATATAGTTCATATTGTTTTGCTTTTATGTTATAACTAAAGAACGACTGGATGTTGAATTTATTGCATAGAATTGTAGTATTAATCAAAAAACGCACAATAATATGTCTATAGGACTATCCACGGATTTTCTATGTTTATCTCATGCAGAAACAAAATGTTATCCCATGACTCCATTCTGATAATTATGTATATTCGTAAATCACAAAAATCAATTCTCATCAAGATAAGTTCTACACTATTAATTTTTGATTTCAAAAGCGTTTTTCTATTCTTATCGATTTAACAATATCATCATATTTCTTTTTATCTTCTTTATTTACATTGTAGTAATAAAATCTGATACTGTCACAAATATATTTTTTCCAAAATTTCCCATGCTCTTTTCCCCAATATGTAGAACTCTTTCTTGTAAGTACAGAATCTGATGGGATATAAGAATCTATATCAAATTGCATTAAGGCTCCTTCATGCAAGAATACAATTCCATCATGAAAAATATAAGTATATATGATACCCTCCTCATAATTTTCTTTGTCAAAACGGATAGGAACTGGCATGGGAAATTTTGG
>NZ_JAHQUY010000071.1 GCF_019052365.1 Leyella stercorea | reverse complement strand
TGAGAAGTGTCAGCCCTAATTTATTTTGTATGAAAAGTTTTAGCGGACAGCAATAATTGTTTTTACGTATAATGATGTTTCACTTGCTGTGCGTCGCTTCGCACATACAGTTATTTAACGTATTTCTTGCCGTTCTGGATGTAGATGCCTCTGCCGAGAGCGTTGAAGCTGTTGCCTACGTAGCGTCCGTCTACGGTGTAGATGCGTCCGTCGTTGGTCTGCACGTCTACATTCACGTCCTCGATGCCAGTCTCGCCAGCCACGCACACCTTCACCTCGTCGAGGAAGAAGCGCTGTCCGCCGTTGAAGTAGATGCGGTCGTAGCCGTTGCCCTCAAACTCTACGCTGAAGTCGTTCCACTTGCCCTCCTCCATGAAGAAGCGCTCGAGCATCGTGTTGCCGAAGTAAACGTCAACGGTGTTGTCGTCGCCCTTATACGGAGCCGCCTTGAAGGTGAGGCGCACCTTGCACGGCACGTTGAACGTCGGAGTAGAAGCCTCACCCGGCACAGCCTTTGAGCCGAAGCGTGCGCACTTGTTGGCGGCATAGCCCTTGTTGTAAACCCAACCCGAAACATCGGTCTTCAATGCGCTGGTGGAAGTAGCTGTCCAAACGCCGTCGTTGCCGCCCTTGCCAGTGTTGCTGTCGAAGCTCTCGTAGAAGAGTTCGGCACCCGGAGTGATGTCGATGTTCATGCCCGGCAGACCGCGGAAACGGAAAGCTACGGTCTTGTCGTCGTTCTGCCTGATGTCGAGCAGCGCCTTGCCCATGAGCTTCGATCCGTCGATGTTGGCGTTGAAGAGCGTAGCGGCAGGCTTCGAAGTGTCGGTAAGACTGTCGTTCTTCACAACACCGTTCTCTGTGAACGGATATGTGTCGTAAGACGCGTTGCGGTATGTCATGAAGTTGTCTGCGTGAACCACCGTCATGCGCTGGTGGGTAGGGTCGTCGTTCACGTTGTTGTTGTCCCAAGCCGACTTCAGATAATCTACGTGTGTTACGAGCAAACCCTGACCCGGCAGCGATGCGTCCCACTTTGTCTTCTGACGGTTGTCGATAATATAATACTCGTCGCGATAGTTCTCGTTATACATAATGTATGTCTCGCCACCCTCGCTGAGCGGTTTCATGGCAGACACAATCTTGTCCTTCGTAAGCTCGATAGGCTCTATCCAGCCTGCCACCCACTTCTCGTAGCCTGTGAAGCCAGCCGGGCAGAAGCCGTTGCCGTTGTAGCAGCCGGAGTGGAGCAGATCCCAGTCGTCCATGCCGTAGCCGCCAGAGTAGGTGGTGTCGTACATGTCGGCAAAGCCGAGACAGTGAGAGAACTCGTGGCATACTGTGCCTATACCGTCGCAGCCCTTGTCGGGGTTAAGCTCGCAACTGCAGGCGTAAGTGTTCACGTATACGCCCTGACCGGTGTCGAACACCTTGCCGTAGTCGCTGTGCTGGAGGTAGAACATGTGGGGCCAGATGTTGGTAGAGGCTGCGCCCTCGTAGTTCTCGCCACGACCTGCGTAGAGAAGGAACACCTGGTCGACATATCCGTCCTTGTCCCAGTCGTACTCGGTGAAGTCTACCTTGCCCTTGCACTGCTCGAGCGCCCATGCAACGAGCTCGCCGACGTGCTTGTCTGAGCCGCCGCCAGGATAGTTCTCGCCGTAATATGTCGACTCCTTCGGAGCTGTGAGCGGACCGATAACGTCGAACGTAAGTTCAAACTGTCCGCCGCTCTGTGCGTGGTAGTAGTCGCGTACGGAGCCCTTGAAAGAGCCATCGGTATAGTTCTCTTTATTAGCGAAATTCTCGTAGAAATTCTTGTCGTGTGCGCTTTGGAACGAGCGGTCGGGGAACTGCACGAGCATGATAAGACCTTTCTTCTGTCCGAAGTAGCCCTTCTTCTCGCCAGCCTTCATCATGCGCTGACGCCTTACGCCCATGTTCTTGTTAATCTGAGCACGCTTCATGCGCGCATTCTCGCGAGCCGCAGGCACGTCCATAAGCTCATAAAGCCCGTCGGCGTTCTGTTTGTAGCACTTGCCGTCCTCGGCGAGATAATAGTGCAGGAACTCGTCGCCCTGAAGCGAAGCCTTCAGTTCGGTTCCATTGACCAGCTTGATGACCGTCGAACCCTTTCTTGCCGGAGCAGCAAACACAGAGAGCGAAGCCATAGCTATGCACAACGATAGTAAAGTCTTTCTCATATAAGATTTGGATGTAATAAAATAAAAATGCAATTTAGATTTAAATCGGTTGCAAATTTACTGATTTAATTTTCATTTTTCAGTGTTTTTCAAATAATTATGTACATGGCGATGTGTTTTTCACCAATTTTAAACTAACTTTGTAGGGTTGATATCAACTAACCTCAACACCTCACCACAACAACATCTCAACACCTCAACACCTCAACATGACAACATAACTTAAAACCCAACAATATGGAAAACAACGAAAAAGACCAGATTCAGTTGCCCGACAACGCCTTCACCGAGTTGAAGCCGGGCGAAGAGTACAAGCCCGTGATGGAACCGGGCAGGAGTTATCCCGAAGTAAACCTATGGTCGGTGACCTGGGGCATCATCATGGCGATGCTCTTCTCAGCCGCTGCAGCCTATCTCGGACTGAAGGTGGGCCAGGTGTTCGAGGCAGCCATCCCTATCGCCATCATCGCCGTAGGCGCATCTACACTCGCCAAGCGCAAGAACCCGCTGGGCGAGAACGTAATCATCCAGAGCATCGGTGCCTGCTCGGGCACCATCGTAGCCGGAGCCATCTTCACGCTGCCCGCCATCTACATCCTGCAGGCAAAGTATCCGGAGATGAGCGTCTCGTTCGTCAAGGTGTTCATGTCGTCGCTGCTCGGCGGCATCCTCGGCATCCTGTTCATGATTCCGTTCCGCAAATACTTCGTGAAGGACATGCACGGCAAGTATCCTTTCCCCGAAGCCACAGCCACCACGCAGGTGCTCGTGAGCGGAGCCAAGGGCGGCTCGCAGGCTAAGCCGCTGCTCATCGCAGGTCTCATCGGCGGTCTGTACGACTTCATCGTGGCTACCGTTTATTGGTGGAACGAGTGCTTCACATCGCGCGTCGTAGAATGGGGCGCCGTGGCTGCCGACAAGGCAAAGCTCGTGTTCAAGGTGAACACCGGCGCTGCCGTGCTGGGCTTGGGCTACATCATCGGCTTAAAGTACGCCTTCATCATCTGCCTCGGCTCGTTCGCCGTATGGTGGCTCATCGTGCCGGGCATGTCCATGCTCTTCCACGACCAGGTGCTCAACATCTGGAACCCTGAGATTACGCAGACCGTCGGTGCTATGTCACCAGAGCAGATCTTCAAATACTACGGCAAGAGCATCGGCATCGGCGGCATCGCCATGGCTGGCATCATCGGCATCATCAAGTCGTGGGGCATCATCAAGGGCGCCGTGTCGCTCGCCGCAAACGAGATGAAGGGCGGCGCACAGGCGTCTGCCGACACCGTACGCACACAGCGCGACCTGCCGTTCAAGTTCATCGCCATCGCCTCTATCGCTACGCTCCTCATCACCTTCATCTTCTTCTGGTTCGGCGTGATGGAGGGCAACCTGCTCTTTGCGGTTGTAGGCATACTGCTCGTCACCGTGATAGCGTTCCTCTTCACCACCGTAGCCGGCAACGCCATCGCCATTGTAGGTTCCAACCCCGTATCGGGCATGACGCTCATGACACTTATCCTTGCATCGGTAGTGCTCGTGGCTGTAGGTCTGAAGGGCACTGGCGGTATGGTTGCAGCACTCATCATGGGCGGCGTAGTCTGCACCGCACTCTCTATGGCAGGCGGCTTCATCACCGACCTCAAGATTGGCTACTGGCTCGGCACAACGCCGAAGAAGCAGGAGACTTGGAAGTTCTTAGGCACACTCGTGTCGGCTGCTACCGTGGGCGGCGTGATGATTCTGCTCAACCAGACTTACGGCTTCGCAAGCGGACAGCTCGCTGCTCCTCAGGCTAACGCGATGGCGGCTGTGATTGACCCGCTCATGAACGGCGTAGGTGCTCCGTGGGCACTGTACGCTATCGGCGCTGTCATCGCCGTAGTGCTCACCTACTTCAACATTCCGGCTATCGCCTTCGCGCTCGGCATGTTCATCCCATTGGAGCTGAACACTCCGCTCCTCGTTGGCGGCATCGTCAACTGGTACGTCACCTCACGTTCAAAGAACGAAGAAGTGAACCGTGAGCGCGGCGAGAAGGGCACACTGCTCGCCAGCGGCTTCATCGCAGGTGGCGCTCTCATGGGTGTTCTCTCTGCCCTCCTCCGCTTCTGCGACGTTCACATCGCATCAGACGCTTTCAAGGAGGCATGGTTTGCCAACCCGCTCTCTGAAGTGGCTTCGCTCGCAGCCTACTGCTGCCTCATCGGCTACTTCGTAGTGGCAACAAAGGGAAAGAAATAAGACAACGCTGGGGATATGGAAACACTATTGGCTGCTAAAAGAATCGAGTAGGCGAAAAAATCTTCCATATCTTCCAGAAACGCCGCAACTCTCATGTTATAAGCATAGTAAGGGCTGGAAGATAAGTCTGAGAACGAGTTATCTTCCAGCCTATCTTCCAGCTATAGCTGCTTATCTGATAGTTCACACTGCTCATTTTTCCTCAGAGATATATAGAAAAAGTCCGCTCAGCAATGCTGAACGGACTTTTTTTATTTTTTATATGCTAAGCCTGATTGCTTTCACACAAGGCTAACAATAGTATCGTTGCTTTACAGCTGGATAACGAGGTACGGAGATGCGTTCCAGAACTTGGCTGGGTCTACGATGGTGAGTGTAGATGTGCCGTCGGCGTTATGCTCGATAGTGTAGCTGCCCTCCGGGTTGCCCGAAACCACCTTCGCCTTCTTCGAGTCGAGCTTCAGAGTCTTGAAGTGGCGCATGTCGACGCTCTTGAAGAGGCCCTTGTCGAGAGCAGCGTTGTTTACCTTCTTCTTCTTGAGGAAACCGCCCTTGAGCAGGCCCTTCTCGCTGAGCTCCTTCTTCGAAGCAGCTACATAGTAGCGTGTGTTGAGTTCCTTGTCCTGCTGTGCGTTCTGCTCCTTGAGGCCTTCCTTCTCGGTTGTCACGGTGCTGAGGTTGAGGCTCAGCTCGTTTATCTTCACGTCCTTTGTCTCTACGAGTTTCTCGAGTTCTTCTATTCTTGCGCTCTTCTCGGCGAGCTGTGCGTTGAGATAGTCTACCATCTTGTTGAGGTCGGCGATGGTCTTCTTCGACTTCTTGTTCTGTGCCTCGCTCTTTGCTGTGAGATCAGCTATCTGCTGCTGCTTGCGAGCGAGCAGGTCCTTGAATGCACGCAGCTGTGCGAGCATGTGTTGCTTGTCTGTTGTGCCTTCAGGATTGTTGAAGATCATGTTCTCCTGCACCTGGATAGAGTCGAGGCAGAGCGAAACGGAGTTGATAAGCGACGACATCTCCTCTACTTCCTTGTCCTCGAGCGCCTCGGCTACTGCCTTTGCGTCGTTGGGCTGTGCGTTCTTGTTGTTACCACATGAAACAAATGATGCGAAGCCAATGGCTACCATCAGGATGAGCATTGCTGATTTGATTTTCTTCATATTGCTAAAAAATTAAAGGTTATAACTTGCTTGAAATAATAAAAAAGGTTACAACATACCGACAATATGTGTCTGATTACAGAAACAATGTGTTCGAATAGGTGGTTGCAAAGTTATACATTTTATTAATATGAGCAAAAATTTATGTCGTTTTTTTTCTTCCGTGCAAAAAAAGGTAGACAAACTTGCGGTGTCTTCTTTTTTTTATCTAAATTTGCAACGTCTAAGAATAAATACCGAAAAGATGGTTTTTAAATACGACTTTCTGATTATTGGTGCCGGAGTTGCCGGCATGAGCTACGCTTTGAAGGTAGCTCGCGCACACAAGGGAAAGGTGTGCATGATTTGCAAGACTTCGCTTGACGAGGCAAACACTTCGTTTGCCCAGGGAGGCGTTGCCTCAGTGACTAATCTTGCAGTCGACAATTTCGACAAGCATATAGAAGACACGATGATAGCGGGCGACTTCATCAGCGACCGTCGTGCCGTAGAGCAAGTGGTGCGCAATGCGCCGGAGCAGATTGCCGAGCTCGTGAAGTGGGGCGTCAACTTCGACCGCAAGGAGAACGGCGAGTTCGACCTGCATCGCGAGGGCGGACACTCCGAGTTCCGCATCCTGCACCACGCCGACGACACGGGCGCCGAGATACAGCGCGGCCTTATGGCTGCGGTGCGCGCATGCCCCGACATCGACGTTAAGGAGAACCACTTCGCCGTGGAGATAATCACGCAGCACCACCTCGGCGCGCGCGTCACACGTCGCACACCTTATATTAATTGCTACGGTGCGTACGTGCTGAACCCCGAGACGCAGAAGGTGGACACATATCTTAGCAAGGTGACGCTGATGTGTACGGGTGGCTGTGGCGCCGTATACCAGACCACTACCAACCCCATCATAGCTACGGGCGACGGCGAGGCGATGGTATATCGTGCTAAGGGCACGGTGAAGGACATGGAGTTCGTGCAGTTCCACCCGACGGCGCTCTACCATCCGGGCGAGACTCACCCTGCGTTCCTCATCACTGAGGCGATGCGCGGCTACGGTGGCATACTGCGCCTGCCGAACGGCGAGTCGTTCATGGAGAAGTACGACGAGCGCCTCTCTTTAGCTCCGCGCGACATCGTGGCGCGTGCCATCGACAAGGAGATGAAGATACACGGCATCGACCACGTTTGCCTCGACGTTACGCATAAGGACCCTGCCGAGACAAAGAAGCACTTCCCGAACATCTACCTCAAGTGCAAGTCGATAGGCATCGACATCACCACCGACTATATCCCCGTTCGCCCGGCTGCCCACTACATGTGCGGCGGCATAAAGGTTGATCTCAACGGACAGTCGTCGATTGAGCGTCTGTACGCCATCGGCGAGTGCTCTTGCACGGGTCTGCACGGTGGCAACCGACTGGCGAGCAACTCGCTCATCGAGGCTGTGGTGTACGCCGACGCTGCTGCCAAGCACTCGCTGGAGCACGTAGACGAGTACGACTTCAACGAGAAGGTGCCGGAGTGGAACGACGAGGGCACGATGACCAACGAGGAGAAGGTGCTCATCACGCAGAGCGTGAAGGAGGTGGGCGAGATAATGTCCAACTACGTGGGCATCGTGCGCTCCGACCTGCGTCTGAAGCGTGCGTGGGACCGCCTCGACTTGCTCTACGAGGAGACCGAGGAGCTCTTCAAGCGCGTAAAGGCGAGCCGCGACATCTGCGAGCTGCGCAACATGATTAACGTGGGCTACCTCATCACACGACAGGCTATCGAGCGCAAGGAGTGCCGCGGACTGCACTACACCACCGACTATCCGCTGCACGCGTACGACAAGAAATAACTAACATATTATGAAGCAAAGAACATTACTCATCGCTCTCTGCTCATTCCTCCTTATGAGCTTCTGCGTCAGCAAGAACGCCATAAAATACGAGAAGGGCGCCGCCGTAGTCAACACCACGTCGATAGTGAAGGCGCGCGGTTTCCAGGGCAAGACGCCGGTGAAGATATACATCCGCAACGGCAAGGTGCAGAAGATAGTGGCGCTGCCCAACCAGGATACTCCCTCGGTGTTTGCGCAGGCGGAGACGCTGCTGAAGAAGTTCGTGGGCAAGAGTGTCGACGAGGCTGAGCAGATGAAGGTGGACGGCGTGAGCGGTGCCACCTACTCGTCGAAGGCCCTCATACAGAACGTGAAGGGCGGACTGAAATACTACCGAGAGAACAAGAAGTAGAGTTTCTTACATAGCAATAAGAATATAGAAAGCTGGTGCTTTCGCTGCAAGAGGCAGCGGAGCGCCAGCTTTTTTATATATAATCTGCAAGAGCGCAAGCGCCATTTCAAACTATTACTACAGAAAAGCGCCTATCATACTAAACAAATTTAACTCCAGACTTGTAACAATCATTTTTATTATCTATTTTTGCGACAGGAAAAATACCAAAGGTGTTGATTCATTATTAAACTCGTCCTATTTTACGGGACACTAATGTTTTAAAATATGAGTTCCTGTTCTTTCAGAATCGCCTACTCTATATTAAATAGGAAGATGCTGCTTGTATGCATTTCAGTCCTTGCCTTTTTGTACGTACAGAGTTCTTACGGACAGCAGGTTTATGGAGAAGTACAACATGACAATTGTCCGATTGAGAATTGTAATGTTGTGGTAAGAAACGTGGTGGATTCTGCTTTTGTTTCAGGAGCCACTACTGATAAATCGGGCTTCTTCGCGATAGACAAGATAGATTCAGGAAGTTACTTTCTGGAAGTTTCGTGCGTAGGATATGAAAGACAGAAAGTCTCGTTTAATGTTTCTTCAGACCAACCTGTCAGTTTACAGATAGACCTTCCACTTAATGAGAAATTCTTGAACGAAGTAACAGTTACTGCTTCTCATAGAATATGGAAGAGAACAAACAATTCATTGGTAATGAAAGTTGAGGGCACTCCGCTTGCAGATATGGTTTCGGCTATCGACGTTTTAGCATACATACCAGGAATCGTGGTTGACAATTCTGGCATAAAACTTATTGGTAAAGACAATGTGCTCATTTTGATAGACAATCGTGCAGTGTCTTCATTTTCAGAAGTAGAAAACCTAAGTGTCAACTTGATTAAAACTGTTGCTATCGAGAAAAATGCCGGCGTGAGATATGACAGCAAATATAAATCGATCTTGCGAATTTCCACAAAGAAAAGAAACAGCAATGCAGTGGAAATAAGCCAAAGGACAAAAGTGGGTAGAAAGGTCTCAAATACAGAAAACGTAAACTTCTGTCTCGGTTCAAACAAAATAACGCTTGACGGTGGAGTCGCCATGAATTTTCGCAACGACTTGAATCATTATACTGCGGAGACACAGAATATAGCGAATAATGCACAGTACATTAGCCAGCAGTCGGTACGGAACAGACGAAAAGGCTTTGACGCTTCGCTTGGACTTAAATATGAGTTCAGCGACAACCACTACTTGCAGCTATTCGACAATTTCTATTATGCAGGCAATAAACCTACAAACAACAGTTGCACTGATTTGTATGAATCAGATTTGTGTGAACAGGTGTTTACCGAAATAACCTCCAACTACAATGAAAGGAACAACCGGTTGAACCTCTTCTACAACCTTCCGCTATGGAAGGACAGTCGTTTAGAACTCAATCTTGACTACATACACAAATCTTCAGATGACAATCAAGCTGTCAAAGATACCGACAAGCAAAGAACCAATAAGTTCAACATAGAATACAACGGACGTTATAACGTTTATTTGGCGCAGCTGAACTATTCGGTTAAACTTGGATGCTCTTTAGATGGAAACTTGGGTCTTGACTATTTGAATCTGAAGAATAACACATCTTCCCATGGTTCGGAAGCCATGAACATGACAGACAACGAGGGAGAGCATAAAGAACAACAGATTGCATACTACGCCAACTTGAAAAAACAACTGAATAGATTTGGTTTTCAAGCAGGTGTCAGATACGAATCGGTTTGGCTGAAGTACATGGATACAAAAGAGAATGCTGAACAAACAAAACGAATAAACAGCTTTTTCCCTTTTGTATCTTTGGATGTAAAGCTGTGTCAAAAATGGAATCTCTCATTAGCATACGACAGGAAGATGAACCTTCCTTCATATCAACAACTAAACCCTATCACTACATATTACGACAAGTATAGCTACAGAATCGGCAACCCGAAACTGAAACCAGTTTATTTTAACAACATCTCATTAAGCGCATTATACGGCAATGCTCTGAACATTTATGCAGAATACTCGCTTATACGAAACGAAATACAGGAAGTGTCGATGGCTGACGCCACCAATCAGAAAGTCATAAAGATAATTCCGATCAACATAGCGAAGAAACACCTAATAAACATCGGAGCGAACCTTACGAAACGGTTTGGTAGGCATCAGATAGGGCTTCACAGCGCATTCTTAGCACAAAAGAACCTATCGGATAATTTAGCGGTTGACCGAAATCGCTTTTATACCTCTATTTATGCTTCCGCTAATTACAACTATCGCATACGAGAGAATATAAACTGTTACGTCAGGATGAATTATACCAGCAAAACAGAAGATGCGGTTTTCAAGCAAGACCCTTCGTTTTGCACCAACACTGGCGTTATTTTCAGCTTCTTCGACAAGAAGATGCAACTGAATATTGCTTGCAACGACATATTCCGTACAGAGAACACTGATTGGAAAGTGAGATATTTAAATATCAACAATTTACAGAGGAACAATATCGACTCGCGATACTTTTCTGTTTACCTCAAATACAATATCAACAAAACTTCGCGCAAGAATAAAGTAAAGAGTGTGGATAATGTGCTGAATAGATTGTAGTCTCGCTCAGTTTTCTCCTCGCACACCGACAAACATTGCCATCGGGCAGCGGATGGAATCTGATTGGACGGCGGACGGAGCACGACGCGTAGTCTATAAGCCTCAGAGTTAAGAAGTTGAAAAAATGGGAACAAATATTGAGGAATGTGCAATAAAATCGTTACCTTTGTAAAATTAAAGTCTAAGCCTCGAAAGTTTAAGACAACGCCCCGAAAACAAAGAAACAGCACCCCGAAACTAAAGAAACAGCACCCCCAATAGGTAAAAGGATATCAAAAGAACACATTAAACAAATAAAGAAAAGAAAGATGAAGACTGTTTATGATTTCTCGGTGAAAGACAGAAAGGGTAAAAGCGTGTCGCTGAAGGAGTATGCCAACGAAGTGCTGCTCATCGTAAACACAGCCATAAAGTGCGGCTTCACACCGCAGTATGAGGAGCTGGAGAAGCTCTACGAGAAGTATCATGCGCAGGGATTCGAGGTGCTCGACTTCCCGTGCAACCAGTTCGGCGCACAGGCACCCGGCACCGACGAGTCGATACACCAGTTCTGCAAGCTCACGTACAACACCGAGTTCCCGCGCTTCAAGAAGGTGAAGGTGAACGGCGACGACGCCGACGACCTCTTCAAGTTCCTCAAGGAGCAGAAGTCGTTCGCAGGCTTCGACCCTGCACACAAGCTCACTCCGGTGCTCGAGGAGATGCTCGCCAAGGATGCGCCCGACTATAAGGAGACAGCCGACATAAAGTGGAACTTCACAAAGTTCCTCATCAACAAGCGCGGAATGGTAGTGGCTCGATTCGAACCGACAGAGAGCCTCGACAATATCGCAAAGCAGATTGAAGAACTGCTGTAAGAAAGGTGGTGAGATGGTGAGAGGTGTGGAGTTGTTATGTTGAGGTGGTGAGATGGTGAGATATGAAAGATGGTGAGATATGTCAACACCACAACATAACAACACCACAACACCACAAATCTCAACACCTCAACATAACAACATTACAACACCACATACAACCCCACATATCTCAACACCACAACATCTCAACATAACAACTTGTAATAAAATCAATAGAAATGGAAAATAGAGAACATGTGCGTTGCCTCATCGTGGGCAGCGGTCCGGCAGGCTACACTGCTGCAATATACGCTGGACGCGCCAACCTCAGCCCGGTAGAATACTGCGGCATTCAGACTGGCGGTCAGCTCACACAGACTACCGTCGTAGAGAACTTCCCCGGCTACCCCGAGGGCGTGGACGGCAATCAGATGATGCAGGACTTGCGCCAGCAGGCTCTGCGCTTCGGCGTAGACATGCGCGAAGGCTCAATCGCAAAGGTCGACTTCTCGAAGAAGCCATACGTGCTCACCACAGACACGGGCGTCGAGATTGAGGCTGACACCGTGATCATCGCTACCGGAGCAAGCGCCAAATACCTCGGACTCGACGACGAGAAGAAGTACAACGGACAGGGCGTGAGCGCATGTGCCACATGCGACGGCTTCTTCTATCGCAAGCGCACCGTTGCTGTAGTGGGCGGCGGCGACACAGCGTGCGAGGAGGCTCTCTATCTGGCTGGTCTCTGCAAGAAGGTGTACATGATTGTGCGCAAGCCTTACCTGCGTGCGTCTGACGTAATGCGCAAGCGCGTAGAGGAGAACGAGAAGATCGAGATTCTCTACGAGCACAACACTCTCGGACTCTTCGGCGAGGACGGCGTGGAGGGTGCTCACCTCGTGAAGCGCAAGGGCGAGCCCGACGAGGAACGCTACGACATCGCTATCGACGGCTTCTTCCTCGCTATCGGTCATAAGCCGAACACCGACGTGTTCCGCCCGTTCGTCGACTGCGACGAGACTGGCTACATCAAGACCATCGACGGAACGCCGCGCACTAACGTGGAGGGCGTGTTCGCTGCCGGCGACTGCGCCGACCCGAACTACCGTCAGGCTATCGTGGCTGCAGGCTCAGGCTGCAAGGCTGCGCTCGAGGCTGAGCGCTGGCTCACTGAGCACAACCTGTAAAGAAAAGTGGCGGAGGTCTCCGGCCTCCGCAGCACCAAATGAAACATCTTTATAAATTTCAATAGCGGAGGTCTTTGGCCTCCGTAGCAACCAGTTTGATAGTATTCGACTTGGTGCTGCGGAGGCCGGAGACCTCCGCTACTGGTTTTAAATCAACCCAAAACATGACAATCCTCCTCACCGTAGCCGCCTACTTCGCGGCTCTCATGCTCTTCAGCCGCCTCACCGCACGGCGCGGCGACAACAACGAGACCTTCTTCCGCGCCAACCGACGCTCGCCGTGGTACATGGTGGCGTTCGGAATGGTGGGCGCTTCTATCTCGGGCATCACGTTCGTGAGCGTGCCGGGCATGGTGATGCGCACCGATATGACATACGTGCAGACCTGCATCGGCTTCATCCTCGGCTACTTCGCCATCGCCTTCCTGCTGCTGCCCGTCTACTACCGGCTGAACCTAACGACCATCTACTCGTATCTGAAGGAGAGGCTCGGCAAGCGGTCGTACAAGACCGGCGCATGGTTCTTCCTCACGTCGAAGATGACGGGCGCCGCCGTGCGCTTCTACGTCGTCTGCATCATTCTGCAGCGCTTCGTGTTCGACGCCGTGGGCGTGCCGTTCCCCATAACCGTCGTGAGCATGACGCTGCTCATCTGGCTATACACGCGCCGCGGCGGCATCAAGACGCTGGTATGGACCGACACGTTCCAGACCACTTGCATGTTCGCTGCGCTGCTCCTTATTATATATAATGTGACGCAGCAGCTGGGCATGAGCGTGGGCGAAGCCGTGCAGGCGGTGGCTGCCGACGAGCACAGCCGCATGTTCGTGTGGGACGACTGGGTGTCGACGCAGAACTTCTGGAAGCAGCTGCTCAGCGGAGCTTTCATCGCCATCGTGATGACGGGCTTGGATCAGGACATGATGCAAAAAAACCTCACGTGCAAATCGCTACGCGAGGCTCAAAAGGATGTGTGTACGTATGGTTTCGCCTTCGTGCCCGCCAACCTGCTGTTCATGGCACTCGGCGTGCTGCTTATGATGCTGGCTCAGAAAGAGGGCACTCCGCTGCCTGCGGCTGGCGACGAGCTACTGCCGATGTTCGCGGCTACGGGCGCGTTGGGCACCATCGTCACGGTGTTCTTCACCATCGGCATCGTTGCGGCGTCGTTCTCCAGTGCCGACTCGGCGCTCACGGCGCTCACCACGAGCTACTGCGTCGACATCTGCGAGCGTCCCGAAGACGAGCGTCTGCGCCGCCGTGCGCATGTGGGCATCGCTGTGGTGTTCGTGGCGTTCATACTGCTGTTCCGCATGCTCAACTCTACGAGCGTCATCGACGCCATCTACGTGCTCTGCTCATATACCTACGGTCCGCTGCTGGGTCTGTTCGCCTTCGGTCTGCTCACGCGCCGCGCCGTCAACGACCGCCTCGTGCCATACGTCTGCCTCGCCTCACCCCTACTCTGCTACGCTCTCGACATCACCGCGCAGCATCTCTGGGGCTATCGCTTCGGCTACGAGCTGCTCATGATCAACGGAGCGTTCACGTTCGCAGGGATGTGGGCTACGAACAGCGCAAAGAAACATGAAAACTCCCACTGATTTCACACTATACGTTAGGATGTAAAAACTCCCACAGATTTCACTCTAAGTTTGCAGAAGAATGCGACGCAGTCGCATAAACG
>NZ_JAHQUY010000070.1 GCF_019052365.1 Leyella stercorea | reverse complement strand
GAGACTTTACCCAGTAAAACCTATGCTTTTACCATGTAAAGTCTCACGATAAGTTGGGTTTTGCCTAAGCAAAAATTGCACACTTTTGAATAAAATCTTGCAACGTATTGTAAAGCAAACGTTTACGGCTGCACGCTCAAAACTCACGAAAAACCGACAACGGATTTTGTTTTTGATTTTTCGCGAGATATGAAGGGGCAAAACATGCAAATATCGTTTGCGCAAAAAGTGTGCCAAAACGTATTAAATGTTATTGTGCTTCTGATAAAACACACTTTTGTGTTTTGCAAAATGTCATAATTTGTATAATTTTGCATGTGAAAGAATAAGTTGAAGATATACATGTAAAACACAACACACAATGAAAAGAGCACTAATCATAACCGCAATGTGCTTGGCAGTTATCGCTGCAAAAGCACAGAACGCGACAGGTCGTATAGTCAACGAGAGCTTAAAGCCTATAGCTTACGTGAACGTAGTATTACTTTCGGCTGATTCCACATACATCAATGGCGTGACAACGGCTGACGACGGCACGTTCTCTATCTCGTACGACCAAGACAGCTGCTTGCTGAAGGTGTCGTGCGTAGGATACGAGACAAGGTTTCTTGCCGTAAAGGACGAACGAATGGGTGACATCGTGATCTGCCACGACAGCCACATTCTTAAGGAAGTGGTGGTAGAAGCGGCACGCCCAGCCATGAAGATGACGCCGGGCGGAATGAGTTACGACGTTCAGAAATCGTTGCTTTCGCAGGCAGGAACAGCACTCGACGTGCTCTCAGAGCTGCCGCGTGTGAATGTAACCTCGTCGGGAGCTGTCTATGTTTTCGGAATTATGTAGGACAGATAGGCAAATGGCATCTTGACCTCGACGGTACGTACTTTCATTCGAAGGTGGAGCAAGGACAGCACATCGCAGAGGAAAGCTCTACTCTTGAGGAACGCACCGTCAACACATCGTCGAGCCAAAGCAGCAGGATGTGGGCGTGGAAGGCTGCGGCTACGAGAGAACTCTGGAAGGGAGAATTGTCGTTCGGAGCAGAGCAGAGCCGCTCGCATGTGAATGCCGAAAGCCACAACCCCGAGGGCTACATCGACGATTCGGAGAACAAGATGAAGGGGAACAACATAGCCGGATTTCTGACCTACGGACTCAATCTCGGCAACTGGATGGCTGGTGCCGGTATCAGATACGAGCACGTGAAGTCGGACTTCTATTCATTTGGCGTGCGCGACAAGGAAGTCAGCCGCGAGTACAACGACTTCTTCCCGAACGCTTATGTAGGATGGAACAAGGGCGACTGGGCGATACAGATGGCGTACAGCAGGAAGACGAAACGACCTTCTTACAGTCAGTTGCGCAGCTATCAGCAGTATGACAACCGCTTCACCTACGAGAGCGGCAGCCCCGACCTGTAGCCGGCTATCAACCATGAGGTGGAGTTTATGGCGATGTGGAAGTGGATAAACCTCAGTCTGGACTATACCTATACGAGCGACTACATGATCTGGATGTACGATATCTACAAGCAGCAGGCGGCTTCCTACTCTTACTGGCGTAACATCGACCACAAGCAGAACCTCGCAGTGTCCCTCGTCATGCAGCCGAAGTTCGGCTTCTATCAGCCGCAACTGATATTAGCCTACGACCAGCAGTTCTTTGACGCCCGCAGATACGACTATCTGTCAGCGTTGCGCAAGCCGCAGTTCCTGGCGAGTCTGATGAACCGGTTTGTCATCAACAAAACCTTGTGGTTCTCTCTGCAAGGCGCTGCGGTATCCGCTTACGACAGCGGATCGCAAGAGCACAAGTCGTACACATCGGTGAATATGCGTGCGTTCAAGAGCTTCCTCAACGGAACGCTCACCTGCAACCTCTATGTGAACGACATCTTCAACGGTCAGCGCGACCGCTGGAGCATTCGCACGCTGAGGGTTGAGGGCAACAAGAACAGCACCTCCTATACACGCGGCGTAGAACTGCAATTGAACTACTTCTTCAACAGCAAACGCTCAAGGTATAAGGGACAGGGCGCAGGCAAGGACGAGCAGAAGAGATTATAAAGATTAATATATGTTTCATCGTTTTCATTATTTTTGCTCGTGCAATGTCACCTTTTGCCCGTGCCGCTTGTTATATAAATGAACTGGTTCAGCAAGAAGCAACAAACAAGCCGCTTTAGAAAGAAGCAGCAAACGCACCGCTTCTGCACATAGTGACATAAAAAATAACAAGTATAACAATTAAAAACGACAAAAGATTATGGATGAAGTTTTGGCACACGCCTTAGTAGAGATTTTAATTCCGATAGGAGTGGCAGTAGTGCTCCCCGTCGCCATTGTAGCAATCGTGTTCAAAAGTGCTTTGGCATCAGACCGCAACCGCAAGGAGATAATACTCGCCGCATTGGAGAAGAACCCCAACCTCGACGTAGAAGACCTCGTGAAGCGCATGAAGAAGTCGAATAAGCTCATCAAGGAGAAGCTGCTCGCCAGACTCGAGCGCGGCTGCCTCTGCTGTCTTATGGGCGTAGCCTTCGTGCTGCTCTATTTCTTCCTCAGCGTGCAGAACGAATTTCTCATCATTACCGGCCCAGCGCTGATAGCCATTGGCATCGCCTTCCTCGTGAGCTACTTTGTAGGCCGCCGTATGCTCGCGAAGGAGATGGAGGCAGAGCAGCAGAACATGAAGCAAGAATAACAACGTATGACGAGAGAACAATTCATAACGCTTGTGAAGAGCGAGCAGGAGGCATTGCGAGGCTTTCTGCTCGCCCTCTGCTGCGGCAAGCGCGACGACGCTGACGACATAGCGCAGGAGACGCTGGTGAAGGCTTACCTCTCGTCGGCTGGCTATAGGGACGAGGGTAAGTTCCGCGCATGGCTGTTAAAGATAGCGCGCAACACCTTCCTCAACCACAAGGCAAGCATGCGCACGCTCGACGACATCAGCGCAGCGCGCTCCGTGGCGTCAGCCGCCACAGCCGACTCCGCCTTCCGCCATCAGGAGCTGTACATGGCGCTCGCCACACTCTCGGCGAAAGAGCGCTCGGCAGTAGTGATGTTCTACATGAGCGGCTACTCGGTGAAGGAGATAGCCGACATCACCGACTGTACCATAGACGCCGTGAAGAAGCAGCTCTCGCGCGGCAGAGACAACCTTAAAACAATATTGAACGTATGAAGAAAGATAAAGCACTTGAGGAACTCTTCCTCGCAGCCCGACCCACCTTCGACGACAGCGACGCATTCATCGCCAGACTCGAGAAG
Organism: Leyella stercorea; assembly: GCF_019052365.1. GTDB lineage: Bacteria > Bacteroidota > Bacteroidia > Bacteroidales > Bacteroidaceae > Prevotella. The sequence goes on along the minus strand of NZ_JAHQUY010000070.1, from coordinate 11,324 downwards.
CGCCTCGACGCCGTGGAGTATCTGAAGCAGCACGAAGAAGCCTGCATCAGACGCTACCGCTACGCCATGCTCGCTGCCTTCGTGCTGGGCATCGTGTTGGGCGGAGGCGCTATAGCCCTGATGCTCGCCATGCCAGCCGAACAGCCACTCTTCTCGTTCGGCGTGGAGAACGCCCTGCTCGTAGCACTCGGACAGTATTCGCGATATGCAGCGCTCGTGCTCGTCTCGGGCCTTGTATGCCTTGCGGTAGTGAGCATAGTGAACATCGTAGTAGATTTGTTGAACCTGCGCGACCAAACACGGGCTTATTGTGTTAAATAAACCTTTTATGCTTGTCTACTTGCGCATTTATGTCTAATTTTGCAAAATATATCTACTTGTAACAATCAAAGACATAACAACTTACATCAAATACTATATTATGAACAGAAGAAACAGACGTTCTGTTGCCTCTGCGATAGCTGCCGTAGCACTGGCTATGGCGGCTTTTCCGGTATCGGCACAGACAAAAGCACAGGCTGCGAAGGCCGGTGCCAACTTCCTCAGTCCGCTGAAGGCAGCAGCGCGTGCAGCCAGCCGCGACCTCTGGGGCTACATGAACAACGCCAACGAATACCCTACAGCCAGCAAACAGCTCGGCTACATGGCGTTCGACGCAGCAACGGCGGGCAACTTCCGCGACCTCAAGACAGAGGACGAACGCACTATGTCGCCTAACGGCGGATCTTCCTACTACGACGGCAAGTACCACGCCGTACACTTCTCGATGTCGCAAGAGACGGGCAAGCTCATCGTGAAGTACTATCAGTTCAACACCGAAGGCAAGTGGCACTCTGAGCTCGCCCCCGATTTCGTTAGCGACCCCTCGCTCATCGCTACAGCCACAGCCACCAGTCAGCTCACCGGCAAGGCATACGGCCAGTTCTATACCAGCGATATGTCGTCGTTCGAGTTCGGCATCATCGACTACAACGAGATGGACCGCACAACGATAGGTCCGTCAAAACACAAGTTCGTGGCAATGGGCGTAAGTTCTGAGGAACGCGTCTACGGCATCGCCACCGACGGCATTCTCTACGAGCTCAACACTATCACCGGCGAAGAAACCGAGGTAGGACCTACCGGCGTATACGTGGCTCCGTCGTCGGAGAAGAGCTGGACACAGAGTGGTGCCATCGACCAGGACGACGATACCTTCTACTGGGCTGCATACGACGCCGAGCGCAAGGGCGCACTCTACTCGGTAGACCTCAAGACCGGTAAGGCAACACTCATCGCCGACTTCCCGCACAACGAGCAGATACTCGGTATGGCTATACCCGAGGCAACACCCGACGCGGCTGCTCCTGCAACACCTACCGGCTTCTCGGTGAAGTTCGACGGTCCGTCAACAAAGGGATGGGTGTCGCTCTCAGCACCGTCGAAGACATACGGCGGACAGACACTCAGCGGCGACGTGAACTACTCGGTACGCTCAGGAAAGACAGAGGTGCTCACCGGCACAATGCCTGCCAACTCTTCAACAACCAAGGAAATCACCGCTCCTGAAGGACTGAACAACTTCACCGTTACATTCTCCAATGCAGCAGGCAAGAGCAAGGCTGCGAAGACCTCGGCATACGTGGGCTACGACGAGCCTAACCAGGTGTCGTTCGCACGTCTGAAGATAGATGACGCAGGTAAGGCTAACGTCACATGGGGCAAGCCTTCGGGCTCAGTACACAACGGCTACCTCGGCGAGCTGCGCTACGACATCGTGCGCTATCCCGACGCAAAGACCGTAGGCACAAACATCAGCGGTCTGTCGTTCTCGGAGACTATCAAGGACAAGAGCCTGCGCAACTACTACTACGGCATTATCCCCGTCAACGGCACAAAGCGTGGCGCAGAGCGTCGCACCGGCGCCGTCTCTTACGGCGACAACATCGTGCCGCCTTACTACGAGGACTTCTCTACAGAGGCTGCGTTCGACCTCTTCAAGGTTGTCGACTCGAACAACGACGGCAAGACATGGGCTTGGCATGAGGTGAAGCAGAGCGCTTGCTACGCAGCTTCTGCGAGCAAGAGCGCCAACGACTGGCTCATCACTCCGACCATACAGCTCGAGGCTAACCACTCTTATAAGGTGGCGTTCACAGCACGCGCTTCAAGTGCTTACTTCCCCGAGAAGATCGAGGCCAAGTGGGGCAAGAAGCAGGACGTAGCAAGTCTCACCAACACCTTCCTCGCAGCTACAAAGCTGTCGGCTACAAGCACTACATACGACAGCGAGATTCGCACCTCTGCCGCTCAGCAGTTCTTCCTTGGCATACACGCCATTAGCGACAAGGCGATGGATTATATCTACGTAGAGGACTTCTCTATCGTCGACAACGGACACCTCAACGGACCGGCTGCTGTGGAGAACCTGACCTTCACACCCGACCCGACAACAGCGCTGAAGGCTACTCTCAGCTTCACACTGCCTAAAAAGACAGTTGCAGGCAAGGCGCTTACAGACGTCACAAAGGTGATCGTGACACGCGACGGCGTAACCGTTAAGGAGTTCGGAGCAAGCAAGGCTGGAGCTACTCTCTCTTGCGACGACAACTCGCCGGTGGCTGGCTTTAACAACTACACCATCACAGCCTACACCGCAGCAGGCGCAGGCACACCGACCGTATTCGCCGGATACGTAGGTCTCGACAAGCCGGCTCCGCTCACAAACGTGAACGCTACCGACGTGAAGACCGGCGTGAAGCTCACATGGGACAAGGCTTCTAATCGCGGCACAAACGGTGGCGCTGTCATCACCAACGACGTAACGTACAACGCTTACCGCGTGCGCATCTCTGACGGCGTAACAAGTCAGCAGCTCATCGGTACGGCTACAGAGAACTCGTTCACCGAGAAGTTCAACACTACCGAGGGCGAGCAGGCTGTGCGTCTCTACTCTGTAGGCGCAAAGAACAGCAAGGGCGAGAGCGAGCATGTAATGTCTTCGCCGATCGTCACCGGCAAGGCATACACTTTGCCGTATACCTCTCACTTCGCTGAGGGCGAGGCTAACAGCTTGTGGTGGTCGCTCGGTCTCGATGAGGAAGGCGGCATCGGTTTCCTTCTCAACACACAGACCTCAAGCGACGGCGACAGCCACTGCCGCGTGTTCACATCGTTCAGCAAGGGTGGCACAGCCGACCTCAGTTCTGGTAAGATAGCTCTCGCTGGTGCCAACAACCCGGCTGTGTTCTTCAGCTACAATGGCACAACCGGCAAGAACTGCGTTCTCAAGGTGTACGCTCAGACTCCTGACGGCACACGCAAGCTCATCGGCACCGTCGACTACTCTAAGCTCAGCGGAAAGGCTGAGGACTGGCGCCGCACATCGTTCAAGATTCCGGTTGAGATGGCTAAGAGCGACTATGTGATGCTTACCTTCGTAGGCGAGGCTGACACATACGGCGTCGTTCGCATCGACGATGTATGCGTTCGCAACATCTACAGCAACGACCTCGCTGTGAGCATTTCGGCTCCTGCCAAGATGAAGAGAGGCGTGTCGGGCAAGGCTACGGTAACGGTGACGAACAACGGCGAGAAGGATGCTTCAAACTATCGCGTGATGCTCACCGCTGACGGCACTCTGGCGTTCGACCAGACCGTGACAGAGGTGCTCAAGCCGCTCCAGACAAAGTCGTTCACCGTAGACGTGAAGAGCAACGTTACAAGCCAGTCGTCTAAGTTGCGCCTCGTGGCTGACGTAGAGTATGCTGCTGACCAGTATAAGGCTGACAATACGGCTAATTGCATGGTGGACCTCGTTGAGTCGGGCGTTCCTTCGCCTAAAAACTTCTCGGCTACAAACGACCAGGCTGCAAGCAAGCTCACCATGAACTGGAGCGTTCCGACTCCGGCAAGCATCCAGAATCGCGAGACATTCGAGAACTACGACAACTGGACTATCAACCAGTTCGGCGACTGGACTACCTATTCTTCTATCAAGAGTGGTGAGACTGGCGGTCTGTGGGGCTCGCAGGGTATGCCTTTCCCGCATGAGAACGAGCTGTACAACTATATCGTGTTCAACCCGGATGCTATCCAGGACGGTATCACTTCGCAGAACTTCACTCTCAAGCCTCACGGTGGTGAGAAGTGTCTGATGACTATGTTCGCTCGCGAGATTGTCAACAAGAAGTTCGTTTACTACGATGCCGACAACTGGCTCATCTCGCCGATGCTCTCTGGCGAGGCGCAGACTGTGCTCTTCTGGGCTAACAACGGTCAGCCAGACCCGTCGAACATCCGCTATCCGCAGACCATCGAGGTTTACTACTCTGACAAGACCAACGACCATGCCGACTTCAAGAAGCTCGAGACCTTCACACACAGCGGCGGCAAGTGGGACTCTTACACAGTAGACCTGCCTGAGGGCGCAAGCTACTTCGCTATACGTTGCGCTACACCTGAGAATAACGCTTACATGCTGCTGCTCGACGACATCGTCTACAAGGCAGGCTTCGGCAAGCTCGAGGGCTTCCGCGTATATCGCAACGACAAGATGATTGAGCAGCTTCCGGTTACCGCTACATCTTACACCGTCAACTACGACCCGCAGGCTGAGCCTACACGCTACAGCGTATCGGCTGTGTACACCGGTGGCGAGTCGGTAAGCGTTTCTTCTGACGACTGCCAGACCGCTATCAACGGTGTTACAATCGACGCTCAGCATCCGGTTGATGTCTACACCGTAGACGGCAAGCTCGTGATGAAGAACGCCACATCGCTCCGCCCGCTGAAGCGCGGCGTATACGTTGTGAATGGCGTTAAGATCGTGAAGTAAACTTTAGGGGGTGCACTTGTCTCAAGTGCACCAACATAACATTGGTGCACTTTTCTCTGTTGGTGCACTTCTTGCTCTGGCAAGCGGCAAAGCCGAGCGGAGACAAGTGCACCCCCTTGGTGTTATCGGACAACCCTAATACAAAAAAGCGCCTCGCTTGGATTATTTCCAAGCGAGGCGCTTTTTTTGTTCGTTATATAGCTATCTCAGCTGCGGCGATACTCCGACGGCGACATGCCGGTGTGTTCTTTGAAGTATTTGCCGAGGAACGACTGGTTGGAGAAGTTGAGCTCTTGCGCAATCTCCTTGATGCTTTTCTGCGTATTGCGTAGCAGCATACGCAGTTCGATGGTGACGTAAGAGTCGATCCACTCGTTCGGCGTGCGCTTCGACACCGCCTTGATTGTCTCGGAGAGATACTTGGGCGATATGCAGAGCTGCTCGGAGTACCAGCCCACGCGGCGCTCCGCACGGAAGTTCTTCTCCACGAGCTTTATGAACTGTGTGAATATCTCCTCGGCGCGTGTGTTGCAGCTCTCGTTCTGTGCCTGCACACTGTAGATGACGTTCGAGAGTTCGTACGCCATGGCGAGGAACATCGCCTGCACCATCTCGCGGCGGAAGCGGTTCTCTGGCTCGTCAATCTTTGTCTTCATGCGGAAGAATGTCTCGTGTATGAAGTCGGCGCGCTCCTTCGGCAGTCGGAACACGGGGTGGTTGCGTGCGAAGAGGAAGAGCGACGATAGTTCGTGTACGCTCTTTATCGTCTCGTTGAAGAACTTGTAGTCGACGAGTATGCCTATGCCGCGGCAGTCGGGCGAGAGCGTGCAGTTGTACACCGAGCGGCCTTGGTTGATGATGATAAGGTCGCCGGGCTCAACGTTGTGCTTCATCGAGTCGACGTAGTAGCTCACGTTGCCTTCGAGGCACATGGCGAGCAGAAGACACTGCATGCGGCGCGGTTCGCGCGGAATGGGTATCTTCGACACTTCGTCGAGTAGTAGTATGTCGTTGCCTATGTGGCTTCCGTCGCAGAATCTTACACTCTGGCTGACGGTGATGTCTCTGAAATCGGGCATGGTGGTGTGGTGTTGAGATGGTGTGGTGTTGAGATGGTGTGGTGTTGAGATGGTGAGGTGGTGAGGTGGTGAGGTGGTGAGATGTTGATTATTGTTGTGGTTTCTTCAGTCGGAGGTTGAGCTGGAACAAGGATGCTCCGAATATCATCAGCGAGAAGAGCATGGCGAGCGCCACGCGCTTCATATCGCCTCCGAAGAAGTCGACGAACTTCATGTCGGCAGCCTGCGGCATGATGCGGTAGAGCAGTACGGCGGTAGAGTTGTTCACCCAGTGGAACACCACGCCAGGCATTATGCTTCCCGTGCGCACGTACATCCATCCGAGCAGCAGTCCGCAGAGGAACGCTCCGATGCCCTGCGCCATATTGCCGTGGACGATGGCGAAGAGCGCTGCCGAGAGTGCTATGGCTACCCACTGGCGGTGTTTGCCCACCATGTCGCAGAGCACGCGCAGTATGGCTCCGCGGAAAACGTATTCCTCGGCGATAGGCGCTATGATGCCAATGGTGATGAAGCCCAGTTTATGGCTCATGATGCCCTTGAACATCTCGTTGTACGTGTCGGGCAGTTCTACGCCGAGCAGTTCGTTGAGGTAGGCGAGCGGTGCAATGGTGCCAATGGTGAGGCACACCACCCAGAACATCGTGAACCACGGGCGTGTGTTGATATAGTCGCCGGAGCATGGCGTCCAGCGCAGTTTGTAGAACAGCGCTATAGTGATGAGGCTGCTCACAAGCGTTGTGATGGTTGTGATGCCGGCAGTAATGCCTGCTGTCTGATTGACTAACATCACTACAGCAATTGTTATCGCTTGTATCGTGAGGAAGGCGAAGAGGTACAACGCCACGTTCAGTATTTCTCGCTTTTTCATATTTTGATGTTGAGATGTTGTTTTGTTGAGATATGATGTTGAGGTGTTGTTATGTTGAGGTGTTGAGATATGATGTTGAGATGTTGTTGTCTGTACTATTGTCAACATCTCACCACCTCACCATTACAACACCATTTCAACCTCTTTCTTGTCAGCTTCGAGCTGTTTCTGCAGCGCCTCCACGCTTTCAAACTGTCGTTCGTCGCGCAGCTTTCTGCCGAACTCCACTCGCACTTTCCGTCCGTATATGTCGCCCTCGAAGCCGATGATGTGCGCTTCGATGGTGGTCTGCTGGCGCTGGAAGGTAGGGTTGTTGCCGATGTTGAGCATTGCCGGCATCCACTCGCCGCCCTCTATGCTCACCCTCGTGGCGTAGACGCCGTTCTGCGGCACGAGCTTCTCCGTGCTCTCAGGCACGATGTTCGCCGTGGGGAATCCTATTCGTCTGCCCTCCTGAAAGCCGTGCGCCACGCTGCCAGCGATGGAGTAGGGGTGACCCAAGCAGTTGTTCGCCTCCAGGATGTTGCCCTCAGCAAGCAGACGCCGTATGAGCGACGACGACACACGCAGCCCGTCGATGTCTATCGGCGTGTTCTGCACCACCTCCATGCCCATCTCGGCGCCGTAGCGCACATAGTCGTCGAAGTCCTCGGCGCGGTTGTGCCCGAAGCGGTTGTCGTAGCCCGTGAGCAGCAGCGCCACGCCGTACTTCTCGTGCAGCACGCGGCGCATGAACTCGTACGCCGAGAGCTGCGCCATCTCCGTGTCGAAGTGGAGCACCTCTATGCGGTCGGCTGCGGTGGCTTTAAGCAGCTGCAGCTTCTCGTCGGCTGTGGTTATGAGTTGTGGTATATAGTCGGCGTGCACCACTTGGCGCGGATGACGGTCGAACGTAATGACGAGCGACTGTCTTCCACGTGCGTGTGCCATCTCCGTGAGGCTGTCTATCATGAACTGGTGTCCGCGATGTACGCCATCGAAGAAACCTATTGTTGCGCAATAATCGTATCTCATACATGCAAAGATACTGATTTTAAGACGAATGGCAAAAGAATACGGCTAAAACCTACCAGCGGTTGAACAGTTCGAGACTGAATCGGACGGCTACATCCGTAAAGCGCCACTTCTTCTGCGAGGCGAACACGCCGATAGACACGGCACGCGTCTGCACGCCGTAGCCCCATTCCACGTAGGGCGTGAGGTGGCTCACCGAGAGCACGTTCACGTACACGCGCTCCTTCTCCAGCAGTCGGCCGATGAGCGGCATCCAGTAGAGCGCCAGCTGCGGCGTCTCGTACGTCACGTTGCCGCGCACGTAGTATTGCGAGGCGTTGTACCAGTTGGAGTTGAGCAGCTCGAACGATCCCGACCAGTTGTCGTTCCATCCGTTCGGTAGGTTGTTCTCGCGGAAGTTGGAGTAATCGAGAAAGTAGCGGCCCTCTCCGCTGTGTGTGTAGAAGCCCGTGCCCAGACGCATCTGCACCGAGTTGAGCGCCGATATGCGGTGGATGTACTGCGCGTCGAACTCCATGCGCTCGTAGTTGATGTTGGCGCCCATGAATCCGTCGATGCTGCGCTCGTAGTTGGCTGTCAGGATAGGTCCGTTGTAGCCCATCGGGCGATATGTCAGCTCCACCATCGGCGCCACAGATGTATATGTCGTAGGCATTCCTGCTTCATGAAATCCCGAGTCGTGTATAGCTGTGCGGCGGTGCCAGTTCACACCCACTTCGAAGCCCCACTTCGGCGTCGGGTCGTAATGTGCGTACAGCTTCAGACTATGGTCGCGGAAGTAAGTCAGGTTCAGACTGTCCCAGTTCACCGTGTTGTCGCGCCGGTCCTTCACGTAGTCGAGCACCGACGAGTTGTGTATGCGTCTGCCCGTAGCCCATTCCGAACGCACGAATCCGTTGTGGCGGTTGTCGAAGTAGTAGGTGAGCGGAATATTGAAGAATAACTGCTGCTGCTTGAACGAGTAGCCCGTCTTCACACGCGCCTGAATCTTCTGGTTGTCGGTGAAGTTGTACTGCCCCTGCACGTCGAACATATATGTCAGACCGCGACGGTTGCTGTAGGTGAAGTAGAGCGGATTCAGAATCGGACCGATGCGGAACGCTCCGCGCTTGTCCTTGCCGATGTCGCCGCCGATGCGCCCCAGCAGCGCCTGCCCCACGTCGCGCAGCAGTCGGCGGTTGTATTTGTTGTTCTTCGATCCGTCGGTTGAGTCCGCCGCCACAGAGTCCTCCACGCTCTGTCTGTACAGATACTCCTCATGCTCCGTCAGCGGCATCGGACGCACGCGTTCGAACAGCCTTCTCTCGTCAATCTTCCGGATGGTGTCGGCAGCGTTCTTCGCATTCCTTACGGGCAGCAGCCTCGCCTCCTCCTCAGTCAGTCCGATAGAAGGCAGTCCGTACGCCGTGGTGTACTCCGCCGTAATGTCGTTGCCGAGGAACAGAAAGCGCGAGTTCAGACTGCAATACTTCGGCAGCAGTCGGCGTCCCTTCTCCTCGTCCATCGTCGTCGACAGATGGAAGCGCACCAGGTCGTATTCGCCGTCCAATGCCAGCTCGATGATGCGGCCCGTCTGCTCGTCCACCTGCGCCCAACCGCGCACCAGCAGCGTACTGCGCACCCGCGGCGAGAAGTTCACCAGCGCCGTGCCCTTCGTCAGCGGCATCGCACGATAGCAGTAGTAGCGTCGGTTGCGTCTATGGAAAGGCGAAATGATGCGGTCGTTGATGAGCATCTCCTCATAGATGAGCGGAGTGAGGTACGAAAGCACCGTCGGCATGGGCAGCGACTTGCGCGGCGTGGTAGAGTTCTCCAGAATACGCTGCGCCGTGATGCGGCCCTCGCCGTCAACGGACATGCGGTTGAACGTCTCGCCGAACACCTCGCGCTTGCTCGCGTTTGCAATGGCAAACATCGAGGGCACCGTGAGCAGCACGGCGTTGCGACGGTTCGTGCGAATAGAGTATTTCGTGTAGGCATAACCCTCCTTCGGACGGCTCTCGGCGGTGTCCAACGAGGCTGCATAACCGAACACGCGCCTCATCGTCTGAAGCGTGTACCTGCGATTGTCTGCACCGAAACCGTCATAGACAAACACAAAAAGCGCTATTAATATAAATAATGTGCGTCTCAATCTTCCTTGTTATACTACATACTATGGTCGTTCGCGTCCGCCGCCCGATCGGATTGCGTCCGCCGTCCAATCAGATTGCGTCCGCCGTCCAATCAGTTTCCGTCCGCCGTCCGATTGGATTCCGTCCGCCGCCCGATCAGATTCCGTCCGCCGTCCAATCGGATTGCGTCCGCCGTCCGATCAGATTGCGTTCGCCGTCCGACCATCAACATACGCTTGCAAAAGTAGTTAAAATAATGACAAACGCCCCATTTCCTCACCGAATACCCCTCAAAACATAACTTTTATTAATGATTTTTCAGTCCTTCCTCGCCTCATCGCCTTGTTTTTTGTATCAAACTTTCTGTTTTTTTGTAGCAATATCCTTGTTTTTTCGGTTCTTTCTTATTGTTTTATGCAGAAAACGTTCCAAATATTTGGCGTTTTTCCCGAAAAACACTACCTTTGCATCTGCAAACTTATCCTAACACATAGGTTAAGTCGGACTTGTAGCTCAGTTGGTTAGAGCAACAGACTCATAATCTGGAGGTCCCTGGTTCAAGCCCAGGCTGGTCCACGCTTCTATTACAGCGACTTACGCTTCGGCGTAGGCCGCTGTTTTTGGTTTGATTTCTGCGTAAACAAACTGCTTGAGTCATGGATGTTTACGTTGTGATATTCTCTGAAACTCCCCATCATTCCATAAGATGTTATCTCGTGTCTTGTTTTAATGTGCGATTGAAGAATTATGCTTCATTCCAATAAATTTTTCATTGAACATGATACATTGTCATGCAAAAGCCTTACTTTTGCGATGTCTATACTCATACCGAAAGCCCCAATGGGCAGAGGTTGGGCAGACGTATACATAATAAGGGAGATTATGAAGAAACTTCTTATCATATTGGCACTTGCATTATCATCTTCTATGTCTATGTTTGCTGACTTTTCCAATAGAGGACGATACTCAGACTTTACAGACCACAAATCAAGCATATTGGATATACTACCAATTTTAATCTTTATTTGTATCGTTGGGATATTCCTTTATTATGGAGCTAAGGAATATTGGAGCAAACATAAAGATAGTATTGTAGGAAACCTAACGCTCATTGGAACTGGCATCCTGTTTGTCTTGTTTTTACGCTTTGGATTAAAATCATGTGAACCTACTGACAAAAAGAGCCATAATGTTGCAAAACAAGAAACCAATCAGATACCAACTTACCAAGACCATACAAGAGCTTGGAATGGTAATCAGCAAACAGGCACACCGATTAAGACGAAAGAAAATGATTTCTTAGTTGCTGTTGTCAACAATCCGTCATACAGCATTTATGACCTTATTATGATTGCAGGGCTAAACTCTCATAATACGCAGTTTCTCACAGAACAAGAATATGCAGGTTCTAAATTTGTCAGTAGGTTCAC
>NZ_JAHQUY010000007.1 GCF_019052365.1 Leyella stercorea | reverse complement strand
GCTTGTCGTACCATTTGCGTCTTCTGACGATTAGATCAACACCTTTGTCGCGAATAGGGAAGTCACGTATGGTTACGGCTTCACAGAACCCTTTGGATTCAATCTCTGGGTTCTCTTTATATTCTACCTTAACCGATTCGTCAAGATAGATGCGAATAAGGGAAGCCTCTTCTTCTACACGTACTACTTCAAAATTTGTAAGTATCTCTGATGGCAGAATTAACTGTGCCAATGCTAATAATCCTTGATTGTTCATGGCACAAAGGTATAAATTTTCTATAGAATCAAAAAGCTTTCCCCTAGATATATCGGGTGAGCCAGCATTGCGCCCTACACTTGTTCTATATCAAGCGAAGAAAAATAAAACGCCCTGCAAGAACAAGCCTTGCAGAGCGTCTATCATTAAAGTTTATTGCTTTTTCAACTCTTTCATCACCTTCTCAAAGTATCTTTGAGTGCGCTTCTTGTTGTAATTGTTGCCACCATTCCAAGCACGAATGGCTTTCTCCACGTTATTACCTGGATTAAATTCCGACTGCATAAGCAAGAACATCTCTTTCGACTTCTCGAGATTGAAACGGTCACGAAGTGTGTAACGCGTCTTGCTGTTGCGTCCTTTCAAAATGTTGTTACACTCTGCTACGAGGATCGGTGTAATCTGCATTGCACCACACGACTTGCCTCTTACGGCCTTTGTGTTGCCCTCGCTCTCAACCTGAATGATTGCCTTCATCACAGGTTCCCAATCAAAATTTGCTGTGCTAACAGTGCTTTTTTCTACTGTTTTCTCCGCATACATCGCGGGTATTACCCCAAATACACATACTAAAAATAATACAATTCTAAAAATTCTAATCATGTTAATTTGTTTGTGAAGCCCGAACCCATCCCCTTAAACACATACAACACCTCTTCCACCCCGGAACAAACGTTATATCAATGTAGAGCTTCTACTTCTTCAAAACACAACAGAAGAAGTGTTCACCGGAAACAGCGTCCATGATAGGCGATGAAACCAATTCATACGCATATCAAAACTCCGTTAGATACTTTCAGATAGCCTCACTAAAACAACAAGCATGCGCTATCCTTTTTTCTTATCGTGTGCAAAATTACACAAAATTCTTGAATTGTGCAAGTTTAGGCTTAAGCGCTAAAGGTTTTTTAATGTTTTTTAGAGATGCCAATAGCTTGAAAATCAATGATATAACTACTACTTCCGGAGATATTACCGAGATTTTATAGAGATGCTACTGGTACTTTATAGAGATTTAAAAAAGGGCGTACCAGCTCAGCCTGCGCCACACCAAATAAAAAAAAGCGCCACACCAAACAAAAAAAAGGATGCGTTGAACGTAAATTCAACGCATCCTATCATATCTAAACTTTTAGAATATTACTTCTTGAAAAAGTCCTTTACTGCCTCATTGGCAACCATACGCTCGTCAAATACGTAAGCGCCAGTCTTCGGGCTACGTACCATCTTGATAACCTTTGTGTATGCGCGACCATCCATAGAACCTTCACGGAGGGTAGCGACCGCTTTCTTTGCCATAGTCTATGTATTATTACTTAATCTCCTTGTGAAGAGTCATCTTCTTAAGGATGGGGTTATACTTCATTAATTCCATACGGTCAGGAGTGTTCTTACGATTCTTGGTAGTCACGTAACGGCTTGTACCAGGCTGACCGCTATTCTTCATTTCGGTGCACTCGAGAATTACCTGAACTCTGTTGCCCTTTGCTTTCTTTGATGCCATTTACTTTATTCTCCTATTACTTTAATGTCACTCCAGTCACAATAGCCTTTAGACACAGCCTGCTTGAGGGCAGCGTCCAAGCCCACTTTGTTGATGAGACGCAGACCCGCTGCGCTAATTTTGAGGCTAATCCAGCAACCTTCCTCTACATAGTAGAACTTCTTGCTGAACAAGTTCACATCGAAAGAACGCTTTGTGCGATGCTTTGAGTGTGATACGTTGTTACCTATCTGGGCTTTTTTTCCCGTAATCTGACAAATTTTCGACATTTCTATCTTCTTTTTTGTATTCGTTTTTGATACCTATTCCAAACAGGGTGCAAAATTAACGACTTTTTTCGAAACCGCAAAACATTCCTTTAAATAAAGTTGAGTATTTAATGTTTTTTTTGTTTTCAGTCGCATTTTATGTGCTATTGTGCTGATTTTTACCAGTTTTTGAGCTTGAAAGGCACACAAAGCGCACCTCCCTACCCCGTCACAGGAAATCGCAAGAGCAACACCTTTCTACTCCGTAACAGGAATCTTCGGCGCAACACCCTCTTCCTTTGCCTTCGGCATATTCTCCTTCAGATAGCCGATGAACATCTGGAGAGCCTTGCTCGTAGCGATAGCGAGGTTGATGTCGCGACCATAATCCTCAGTAAGTTTCATGGTAACGATGTTTTCAGCGTTGCCGCATGCGAGCCAGATTGTACCAACGGGGATTGCTGCCGTGCCACCGCCAGGACCTGCCGTGCCGGTAGACGCAATAGCGAAGTCGACGTTGAGAGCCTTGATAGCACCCTTCACCATCTCCTTAGCCACTTCCTCGCACACAGCAGTCTTCTCCTCAAGCAGATTGTGGTCTACGCCGAGCAAGTTCTCCTTCACCTCGTTGGTGTATGAGATGACGCCACCCTTGAAGTAGGTTGAAGCACCCGGAACAGCGATTATCGACTCTGCGATGCGTCCGCCTGTGCAGCTCTCTGCCGAACCTACTGTGAGGCCTGAGCCATAAAGAAACTGCTGTATCTCGCGACTAAGTATTTTCTTTTCAAATTCCATTTTGTATTTCTTTTTGTTTGTGATTATTAACTATTTGAATGTTACCTTACTGAACGCCGGCTTGTCTATCGAACAGAAGTCCTTGTCGAGGAATTTATAGTATCCTGTGACGCCAATCATCGCCGCATTATCCGTCGTATAGCTGAACTTCGGGATATAGATTGTCCAGCCATAGCGCTTCGCATGGTCGCGGAAAGCGTTACGCAGTCCGTTGTTGGCAGACACGCCGCCCGCAACAGCCACATGCTTGATGCCGGTCTGCTTGACGGCAAGACGCAACTTCTTCATCAGAATGTCAACGATGGTGAACTCAAGACTCGCTGCGAGGTCGTTCTTGTGATGCTCAATGAAGTCGGGATCGTCCTGAATCCACTTGCGCAGACTGTAAAGAAACGATGTCTTCAATCCGCTGAAACTGTAGTCCAAGCCCGGTATGTGCGGCTCAGAGAACTTGTACGCCTGCGGATTGCCCTGACGCGCCAGACGGTCGATGATAGGACCGCCGGGATAGCCCAAGCCCATCACCTTCGAACACTTGTCGATAGCCTCTCCTGCTGCGTCGTCGATAGTCTGTCCGAGCACCTCCATATCGTTGTAGGCGTTCACCTTCACAATCTGCGAGTTGCCGCCCGACACGAGCAGACAGATGAACGGGAACGGCGGCGTAGTGTCCTCAGGCTTCTCCTTTATGAAGTGAGCCATCACGTGACCCTGCAAATGGTTTACGTCTATCATCGGTATGCCCAGACTGCGCGCGAAGCCCTTTGTGAAGCTCACGCCCACGAGCAACGAACCCATAAGACCCGGTCCGCGTGTGAAAGCCACAGCCGACAGCTGCTCCTTTGTGATGCCGGCACGCTTCAGCGCAGCGTCCACCACCGGCACGATATTCTGCTGATGAGCACGCGATGCAAGCTCGGGCACCACACCGCCATACTCGCGGTGTACATCCTGAGAAGCCGTTACGTTGCTCAGCAATATGTTGTCGTTGAGCACTGCAGCACTTGTATCGTCGCAGCTGCTCTCTATACCTAATATATACATTTTCTTAATTATTAATTTCCAATTATTAATTATTAATTATCTTATTGTTCTAATTATTAATTATCGTGGCGCAAGCCAATTAATAATTAAAAATTAATAATTAATAATTCAACAAACATTAATGTGTCAATATCTCTACGCCGTGTTCAGTCATAACAAATGTATGCTCCCACTGTGCGCTCGGCTTCTCGTCGCCCGAGATCACCTCCCAGCCATACTCGTCGTCGGCGTCGATGAACACCTTCCATGTGCCCATGTTCACCATCGGCTCGATTGTGAACACCATGCCCGGCACAAGCAGCATGCCCGTGCCCTTGTGTCCGTAGTGCATCACGTCGGGCTTCTCGTGGAACTTCAATCCTACGCCATGACCGCAGAGGTCGCGCACGATGCCGTAGTGATACTTGTCGGCGTGCTTCTGGATAGCGTGACCGATGTCGCCCACGAAGCTGTAAGGCTTAGCCGCCTCCATGCCAATCTCCAAGCACTCCTTAGCCACACGCACCAGCTGCTCCTTCTCTGGCGTTGTCTTTCCGATGATGAACATACGCGAAGCGTCGGCATAGTAGCCGTCGAGGATAGTAGTGAAGTCGACATTCACGATGTCGCCCTCCTGCAGAACATCCTCTTCCTTCGGAATGCCGTGGCACACCACCTCGTTGATACTTGTGCAGACACTCTTCGGGAAGCCCTCGTAGTTGAGACAAGCCGGCACAGCGCCATGTGCTGTACAGTAGTCGTAGCATATCTGGTCGATCTCGAGAGTGTTCATGCCAGCATGAATATGCTTAGCCACCTCGTCGAGCACACCGGTGTTCACCACACCGCTGCGGCGTATGCCTTCTATCTGTTCAGGAGTCTTGATAAGGTCGCGCGACGGCACCTCCTTACCCTTGTTCTCCCAATACATTACTCTTTTGTCAAGTTCTGTCGGCTCCTGTCCAGGCAGACAGTGCCAAACTCTTTTCTTCTTGAATACCATAATAATTATATTAAAGCCCCAACCACGTGGGAAGTATTTTTATTCTAACGAATTAAGTTTACTCAAACAAATTGAGTTTATTCTTGCGAGCCTCATCGAGCGACGAGAGTTTCTGCTGAAGCGCAGCATACTCCTCGCGCAGACGAGCATAGCGGTCGTCCAGTTCGGCTTTGAACTTCTTGCGGTCGTCGGCGTTCATCAGTCGCTGCGCCACAAGCGGGTTCTGCGCAGCGTCCTTCACCCACACCACGATGCCGCTGTAGACGGGCGCAATCTTCAGCGCCACGTGCATCTCCGACGTCGTAGCGCCGCCCACCATAATAGGCAGGTCGAGCCCCGCGTGTTCCATCTCTGTAGCCACGTTCACCATCTCCTCCAGACTCGGCGTAATGAGTCCGCTGAGACCAATCATGTCTACGTTCTCAGCCACAGCCTTCTTCACAATCTGCTCAGCCGGCACCATCACTCCGAGGTCAATCACCTCGTAGTTGTTGCACGACATAACCACATCAACGATGTTCTTGCCGATGTCGTGCACATCGCCCTTCACGGTAGCCATGAGCACCTTGCCGGCAGTCGTTGTGCCTTCCTTCTTGTCAGCCTCGATGTACGGCTGCAGAATAGCCACCGCCTTCTTCATCGTGCGCGCAGTCTTTACGACCTGCGGCAGGAACATCTTGCCGCAACCGAAGAGTTCGCCCACCTTGTTCATGCCCGCCATGAGCGGACCCTCTATTATGTCCACCGCCTTCGGATACGCAGCGAGCGCCTCCTGCAGGTCGGCATCCATATAGTCGGCTACGCCCTTCACGAGAGCCGTAGACAAACGCTCAGCCACATCAGCCTTGCGCCACTCCGGTTCGGCAGCCGTAGCTGTAGTAGCGCCCGCAGCCGCTCCGTTCTTCAGCGCTTCCTGCTGCAGCTTTATCTTCTCCGCGAGATCCACAAGACGCTCCGAAGCGTCGGCTCTGCGGTTGAGCACCACGTCCTCAAGAATCTCGAGCTGGTCTGTAGGAATGTCGCCGTACGCCACCTTCGTAGCCGGATTGACGATGCCGAAGTCCATGCCCTTGCCAATGGCGTGATAGAGGAACACGGCGTGCATCGCCTCGCGTATGTAGTTGTTGCCGCGGAACGAGAACGAGAGGTTGCTCACACCGCCGCTGATATGCGCGCCTGGCAGGTTCTTGCGAATCCACTCGGTAGCGCGTATGAAGTCGAGCGCATAGTTGTCGTGCTCGCTCATGCCGGTAGCTATGGCAAGCACGTTAGGGTCGAAGATGATGTCGAGCGGGTTCATGCCCACCTTCTCCGTGAGCAGGCGGTAAGCGCGCTCGGCTATCTCTATGCGTCGCTCGTATGTGGTAGCCTGTCCTTTCTCGTCGAAGCACATCACCACGACGGCTGCGCCGTAGCGCATCACGTCGCGTGCATGACTGAGGAACACCTCCTCGCCTTCCTTCAGCGAGATTGAGTTGACTATCGCCTTGCCCTGCACACATTGCAGTCCGGCTGTGATTACGTCCCATTTAGACGAGTCGATCATCACCGGCACCTTTGCTATGTCGGGCTCCGAGGCTATTATATTAAGGAACGTGCGCATCTCCTCGCGTGCGTCGAGCAGACCGTCGTCCATGTTTACGTCTATCACCAAGGCTCCGTCAGCCACCTGCTTGCGTGCTATGCTGACCGCCTCGTCGTAATTCTTTTCGTTTATAAGGCGCAGAAACTTGCGCGAACCTGCCACGTTGCAGCGCTCGCCAACGTTGACGAAGCGTATGTCGGGCGTCACGTCGAGCAGCTCCAGTCCGCTGAGCCACATGGTCTGCGACTTCGGCTGCGGCGTGTGCGGCTGCTTGCCTTCTACAATCTTTGCATACTCGGCAATGAACTTCTCGGTTGTGCCGCAGCAGCCACCTATGATGTTCACCAGCCCCTCGTCCACGTACTCCTTCATCTGCGGAGCCATCGACTCTGCCGTCTCGTCGTATTCGCCCATACTGTTGGGCAGACCGGCGTTGGGATATGCACTAATATAATAAGGTGACTTTCGCGCCAGTTCTTTCAGGAACGGTTTCATCTGCGGCGCGCCGAACGAGCAGTTGAGTCCGATAGAGAAAAGCGGATAACTGCTCACGCTTGCCAGCACAGCCTCCAGCGTCTGTCCGCTGAGCGTTCTGCCTGCGAGGTCGCTCACGGTGATGCTGAGCATTATGGGCAGGCGTTTGCCGCTACGGCGCTCAGCCTCCATCGTGGCATCGATGGCAGCCTTGGCGTTGAGCGTGTCGAACACCGTCTCTATGAGTACGGCGTCCACCCCACCCTCCACGAGCGCCTCTATCTGTTCGAGATAGACGTCGTAGAGCGTCAGATAGTCGATTTCGCGTGCAGCCGGATTGCTCACGTCGGGGCTCATAGAGCAGGTCTTGTTCGTAGGACCCACCGAGCCAGCCACGAAGCGCGGACGGTCGGCGGTAGCAAACTCGTCGGCAGCCTTGCGTGCCAATCGTGCTCCGGCAAAAGCCATCTCGCGTGCTGACTCCTCCAAGTGGTAGTCGGCTTGCGAAATGCGCTGCGAACTGAACGTGTTCGTGGTTATTATGTCGGCGCCTGCCTCCAGATACTTGCGGTGGATGTCGCTCACCACGTCGGGGCGCGTGATGTTGAGCATGTCGTTGTTGCCCTTCATCAGTCCCGGCGTCTTGCGATAGCGGTAGCCACGGAAGTCCTCTTCGGTCAGCGCGTATTGCTGTATCATGGTGCCCATCGCACCGTCGAGTATTAGTATTCTGTCTCTGACTATATCCTCTAAAGTCTTTATCATCTTCCTAAACGAATCTTCTTACCTAAACAAGCGTTTACATTTTTTTAATAGTGTTTCATCGCGCGGTCCATCTCACGACGGTCTTCCTTCTCTTTCAGAGTCTGACGCTTGTCGTACTCCTTCTTACCGCGACAGAGCGCAACATCCACCTTGGCGCGTCCGTGGTCGTCGATGAACACGAGTATGGGCACAATGGTGAAGCCGGGCTGCTTGGTTGCCGCCTCGAGCTTGGATATCTCGCGGCGTGTGAGCAGCAGCTTGCGGTCGCGGCGTGCCTCGTGGTTGCTGAACGATCCGTAGAAATATGGCGAAATGTTCATGCCTTTCACCCACACCTCGCCGTTGTTTATATAGCAGAAAGTGTCAACCAGACTCGCCTTTCCGAGTCTGATCGACTTTATCTCGGTGCCCGTAAGCACAATACCTGCGGTATATGTATCAACGAAGAAGTATTCGAACGAAGCCTTCTTGTTGCGTATGCTCACCGGACTTTTCTTTCTAATGAGTTCCTGTTCCTTGTTCATAATCGTCTTGTAGCCTGACGCCGCGGGCATAGCTGACAACAGCCTGACGCCCCTGCGCCGCCGACTCTACTCTCTTGTTTTTTATTCCTCAATAACGACGAACTCCTCTATGTGTTCGTCTACATAGCGAGCCACAGCCTCTGTCCAGTCCTCCTCGTTCTCCACGAACTCGTCATCGTAATCGTCGAACTCGGGGAACTGCTCGAACATAGCCATGAACTCGTCGTCGCTGCACTCGCGCTGTATCTTCTCGCCGTACTCCTTGTAGAGCTTGCGCACGGCGAAGAGCATCTTCGCGAGGTCGCGCAAGCCCCAATCGCGCAGCACCTTCGCAAACGGATTGTCGAAGATGAATCCGCCGTATCCGTTGTAGATGAGCTGCACGAATCCGCCGTCCATCACCTCCTCGTGCAGGATGTCGTAAGCCAGCAACGTAATCTGCGCCACACTCAGCTGCTGCATATTCTCAGCGTTGAGTTCGCCGCCAATAGCCTCCTTCGTAGCGTTGATAAACACGCCGAGGAAAGCATCCATATCTTGCATCGCCGCTTCACGCAGAGCAGCGTCTTTTACTTTCACTTCTATCATAATTATGCAAAGTTAGTGCAAATCGAAGACAATACAAAATAAATGCATTTATTTTTATTGTTGAGATGCAGCCTAACTTATCAAAAGTTAGTGCAAATCGAACACAATACAAAATAAATTGTGTAAATTTGCATACATAGCACAAACAAAATCACACTCACACAGAATGAAAAAATGGCACTTATGGCTGGCGGCATCAATCGGACTCGTGGTGATTGCCGGAATGATGATAAGAGAGTTCGACCTTGACGCCCTGAGCAAGATACACCTGTCCCCGCAATTCTTCGCCGGGACGGGCATCGCCGTGCTCCTTTTCGCCATCCAGAACCTTATGTACACGCTGCGCTTCCGCTACCTCTGCCAGCGCAAGCTCTCGCTCTCACAAAGTTTCCGCATCAACGTGCTCTGCGAGTTCACCTCCGCCGTCACTCCCTCCGCAGTAGGCGGCAGCGGACTGGCGTTCGTATATCTCAACCGCGAGGGCGTGACCATGGGCAGAAGCATCTTCACCATGTTCGCAGCCCTGCTTGCCGACGAAGCCTTCCTCGCCATCAGCTGCTGCGTGCTCTATCTGTGCGTGCCCTCCGACCAGCTGTTCTGCACCGCAAGCGACGTAGGTGCCACCGTGTCAAGCGAATGGCTGAAGGGCGGCATACACGTCGTCTTCCTCATAAGCACACTCATCGTAGCCGCATGGACAGCCATACTGTACGTGCTACTGCTCCACCGACCGCAGATTCTGGGCTGGGTGCTGAAAGCGTGCTGCAAGATACCGGGTCTGCGCAGGTTCCTGCCGAAAATAGAGCGGTTCTCCAACGATATGACCTTAGCCTCGCAGGAGGCAAAGCTCGAAGGCAGCCGCTTCTGGCTGCGTCTCATGGGCTACACCTCCGTAGCATGGCTCGCCCGCTTCGCCATCGTAGCCGCCATACTCTTCGCCTTCCAATGCCAGGGCGACATGCTCATAGCCTGGTGCCGACAATGGGTGATGTGGATGATATCAATACTCAGCCCCACGCCCGGCGGCAGCGGCGTAGCCGAACTGATGTTCCGCCTCTATTACGCCGACTATCTGCCCGATGCCTCGGTAGCCATCCTCGCAGCAATGCTCTGGAGAGCCATCTTCTACTACCCGTTCCTCGTAATGGGCACCATTGTGCTGCCCAAGTGGATAGGAAAGAAACTGTAGAAGTAGCACTTCTGATCTATTCCGCCCCACACTCTTTCATCGTGCACCGAACGCAATCCGATTGGACACCGAACGCAATCTGATCGGGCGGCGGACGCAATCTGATCGGACACCGAACGCAACCCGATCGGACACCGAACGCGATACGACGACATAAGTGCAGAGATTGCAGAGCACAAGTGCATATATTTTCATTTATTTTTCGTAACTTTGTGGTCAAACAACAGCATTATGACAACAAAAGAGATAGACGAAAAGTCGCTACATAACGCCCACCGCCTCTTCGAGTCGGGCGACATTAACAACATCCCCGTAGGCACAGCAGCAGGTCTTCAGCAGATACATCGCTATCTGTTTGAAGGTCTGTACCCATTCGCCGGCACCATTCGCGAGAAGAACATCGCCAAAGGAGGCTTTCGCTTTGCCAACTCGCTCTATCTACAAGCCGCCCTCTCAGCCGTCGAAAAGATGCCTGAAGACACATTCGAACACATCATCGAGAAGTACGTGGAGATGAACGTCTGCCACCCTTTTATGGAGGGCAACGGACGCGCCACACGCATCTGGCTCGACATGATGCTGAAACGTACGCTGGGCAAAGTGGTCAACTGGCAGTTCGTTGACAAAGACCAATACCTCTCTGCCATGGAACGCTCCCCCATCAACGACCTCGAATTACGCTTCCTGCTCAGTCAGAACCTAACCGAAGACACCGAGAACAGAGAAGTGATTAGCAAGGGCATCGAACAGAGCTATTACTATGAGGGGTATGAGAAGTAAAAACAATATGGACAAACGAATCACAGAGCAACCATCGCACTACGACAATCTGGAACAGATGAGCGTGGAGCAGCTGACAGCGGACATAAACAACGAGAATATGACGGTGCCGGCGGCTATAGGAAAGGCGCTGCCGGCTATAAACAGACTAATAGAAGCGGTGGAACGCAAACTGAAGAACGGCGGACGACTGTTCTACGTGGGATGCGGCACTGGCGGACGACTGGCTACACTCGACACCATCGAGGTGCAGAACACGTACGGCACAGACGGAACGCAGATACAAGCCGTGTTCCCAGGCGGCATCGGCTGCCTGACGCAGACACGCGAGTCAAGAGAGGACGACACGGAGAACAGTTGGCAGCAACTTCTCGACAAGCACGTCTCTAACGACGACATCGTGGTGGGCGTCTCGGCAAGTGGCACTACGCCATTCGTGCTCGCAGCGCTCCGCCACTGCCGCACAGCTGGCATAACGACGGGCTGCATCGTGAACAACCCCAACTCGCCCATCGCTGCCGAAGCCGACTATCCAGTAGAGGTGATAACCGGACCGGAGTTCGTGACGGGAAGCACGCGCATGAAGGCTGGCACATCGCAGAAGCTCATCTTTGACATGATAAGCACCACGGTGCAGATACGCCTCGGACGTGTTGAGGGCAACAAGATGGTGAACGCCAAACTGATAAACAACAAGCTGATTGACCGCGCCGTGAGGATTTTCATGGAGCGCAACCCGCAATACACCGACTACGAGGAAGCGAAGGCGCTTATTCTGAAGGCTGGTAGCGTGAAGAAGGCTGAGGAGCAAAAGCTTTGAACAATCGCTGACACCTTTACTCGTCTAAGGTGAACTCTGCGACAAGAGGCAGATGGTCGCTGAAACCATCGAGCCACCGCGGACCGAGATAGTTGCGGCGTGGCTGAACACCGCCATACTTCTCGTCGTCGGTGAGCAGAAACCTTGCGTCGTGAACACGGCAGGAGCGCACCGACGGCAACAGACTCGTGCTGACGAGGATGTGGTCGAGACTGCGCCACTCGCCATGATACTTATATGTAGCGCGGGCGCCGTTCTGCCCCACAGCCTCAGCCGACACATCGGTGAAGCCGTCGGCACAAACGAGGCGCACGCTCTCCGACTTGGCGTAATCGTTGAAGTCGCCAGCTACGATTATCTTCGCCGCAGCCGCAACTGCCCTAACGGAGTCGGCTACGGCGCGTATCTTCTCAGCCACCACACGGCGGAACGGACGCGAGAGCTGCTCGCCGCCACGCCTGCTCGGCAGGTGGGCTACGATGACGTGCAGCGTGTCGCCCGACATAACCACACCCGACGCATACAGCAGGTCGCGCGTCGGCGACATATCACGTACGGGCGTTATGCGCACCGCCCTACTATTAAGCAAGCGGAACGAAAACGGCGAATACATCAACGCCACATCTATGCCGCGCGCATCGGGCGAGTCGGTGACAACATACTCATAACGTGCGGTGCGCAGGAGCGAACGCTTCGTAAGGTCGCGCATCACGGAGTCGTTCTCCACCTCACACAACGCCACCATATCGGGCAAACGCCAGCTGGCAACAGACTCTTCTGTAACGGAGAAATCTTCAGCAGCCTGAGTTCCAGCACCGCCTACCCTATCGCCGCACGACACGATGGTCTGCCCCACGCGGTTCAGCTTGCGCCAATAGCGGAAAGGTGTCCAATGGTACGACCCGTCGGGCAGAAACGCCACGTCGTTCTTCAGCGAGTCGTGCTGACAATCGAAGAGGTTCTCACAGTTGAACTGCACGAACGTGAAGAGCGACACCAACAATACAGACAAAGACATAGGCTCAGACTTTTAATGCCCTCATGGCGTTCAACACAGCGAGCACCGTAACACCCACATCGGCGAATACAGCCATCCACATTGTACCCATACCGAAGGCTGCAAACAGCAGTATCGCCACCTTAACGCCGATGGCAAACCACACGTTCTGACGAGCGATGCCTATCGTGCGGCGTGCGATAGCCACGGCGAGGGCAATCTTCGACGGTTTGTCGTCCATCAGCACCACGTCGGCTGCCTCTATAGCCGCATCGCTACCCAAAGCGCCCATAGCGATGCCGATGTCGGCACGCTTCAGCACGGGCGCATCGTTGATGCCGTCGCCGACGAACGCAAGCGTAGCATCCGCTTTCTTCTCGTTCAGCAGGCGTTCTACCTGCGAAACCTTATCCGTAGGCAGCAAACCTGCGTGATATTCTTCAATGCCTACACGCTCGGCTACATCCTTAGCCACCTCATCGCGGTCGCCCGTAAGCATAACGGTGCGCTCAACACCCACCTTACACAATGCGCTTACAGCCTCGGCTGAGTCGTCCTTTATATGATCGTTGATGACGATATGTCCGACATACTTGCCGTCTACAGCCACATGTATTATAGTGCCTACACGATGGCATTTGTGCCACGCAGCGCCTACCGTCTCCATCATCTTTTCGTTGCCGACACAGACGATTCGACCACCCACATTGGCACGCACGCCCTGACCAGCCACTTCCTCGATGTCGGTTATCTTGCAGCCGTCGTGAGCCTCCTGCGGAAAAGCGTCGCGCAGGGCGGCTCCGATAGGATGCGTAGAGAAGTGCTCTACATGCGCAGCCAGATGAAGCAGTTCGTGAGCATCGAACTCCGTTGGATGCACCGCCTCTACGGCAAACTCGCCGTATGTGAGCGTGCCGGTCTTGTCGAACACCACAACGCCGAGCTTAGCCAATGCGTCCATATAGTTGCTGCCCTTGACGAGTATTCCGCGGCGCGACGCACCACCCAATCCGCCGAAGAACGTGAGCGGCACACTGATGACCAATGCACACGGACACGAAACGACAAGGAAGATGAGCGCTCGATGCAACCATACGGCGAACGAATCGACGAAGCCGCCCGACGCGAACAACGGCGGAACAACGGCAAGTAGCAGGGCTGCAAAGACGACAATCGGGGTGTAGACGTGCGCAAAGCGGGCGATGAACGACTCGCTGTGCGACTTATGTTCGTTGGCGCTCTCCACCAGACTGATTATCTTCGACACGGTGCTCTCGCCGAAGCTCTTTGTGGTCTGCACGCGGAGCACACCGGTAAGGTTCACGCAGCCAGATACGACCTCGTCGTCCTTCGCAACATCACACGGCACCGACTCGCCGGTGAGCGCAACGGTGTTGAGCGACGACTCGCCTTCTACGACGCGTCCGTCCAGCGCCACTTTCTCGCCTGGCTTTATCACTATCGTCTCGCCAACCTGCACATCAGACGGCGAGACAACGACGAGTTCGCCGCCGCGCTCTACGGACGCCGTGTCGGGACGTATATCCATAAGGTGGGATATGCTGTCGCGACTCTTGCCCTCGGCATAGCCTTCAAACAGTTCGCCTATCTGGAAGAATAGCATCACGAAGACTGCTTCGGGAAACTCGGTTTCGGCACCTGGCAGGAAACCGATGCAGAGCGCACCGACTGTGGCGACAGACATAAGGAAATGCTCGTTGAACATGTCGCCGCGGACGATGCCCTCAAATGCTTCCTTCAGCGTATCGTGACCGATAAGAAGATAAGGCACGAGATAAACCAGCAACAACTGCCACGTAGGTAGAGCGCAATACTTCTCAACAACAACTGCGCCGATAAGCAGCAACGTAGTAAGAACGATAAGCAGCAGTGTGCGCTTCATGCCGTCATGCTCATGGTGGTGATGATTATGTCCATGCTCGTGATGCTCATGTTCGTGATGATGCTCGTTACAATGCCCACAACCGCAGTCGTGGGTATGACAATTGTGTTCCTGTTCCATTTTACTTTTATTTTAAAACATTCCTACTTTTATTTTTGAACACTGCAAAGGTATGGCGTTAAATGTGCAACTGGGTTGCAAAAACAAGCAGGCTTATTTTGTATTGCGCCTTATTTGCAGTAACTTTGCAGCAAAAATAAAAGGAATGTCAACAAACAACAAGATAGTATACCGCGCCATCGCGCTCGACCTCGATGGCACACTCACCAACAGCAAGAAGGAGGTTACACCTGCTACACGCAAGGCGTTGCTCACAGCGCAAGAGAACGGCGCACACATCATACTGGCTTCGGGCAGACCTACGTTCGGCATCGAACCGGTGGCAGAATGCCTCGAACTCTCGACACGTGGCGGATATATCCTCTCGTACAACGGCGGAAAGATTATCGACTGGCGCACGAAGGAGGAGATTTACTCGCAGCACCTGCCAAGCGACGTGATCCCCGTGCTGTACAACTACGCCAAGGAGCATGGCTATGCGCTGCTCGGCTATGTGGGAAAGGAAATCATAACCGAGTCGGCTGACGATAAATACGTGGCTGAGGAGTCGCGCATCAACAAGATGCCGATACGCAAGGTGGAGAATCTGCTCGCAGAACTGGAGCCGAACCCTACGAAACTGCTCATGACCGCCGACCTGAATGCTGCGGCGGAAGCGGAGAAGGAACTGCAGGAACTCGTGGGCAACCGCATGGATGTGTACCGCTCTGCACCGTTCTTCGTGGAGCTTGTGCCGAAAGGCATCGACAAGGCGCAGTCGCTGCTGCGTCTGCTGGCGAAGCTCAATCTCACCCCGCAGGACATGATTGCATTCGGCGACGGATACAACGACCTCTCTATGCTGCGTCTGGCTGGCATGGGCGTGGCTATGAGCAACGCAGCACCCGAAGTGCGCAGCGAAGCCGACTATGTGACGCTCTCCAACGAGGAGGACGGCGTGGCTGTGGCTATAAACAAACTGTGCTACAACAACGAATAATCTTTTCGCGCACGCCAACGATTAATCATCATCAAAAAAAAGACATCAACGAAAATGAAGATAGACACAACGACATACAAGGAAATAAACCGCCCGATGTACATTCTTGAGGAGGCACGCCTGCGCAACAACCTGCGCATAATAAGCGACGTGGCAAAGAGAGCCGACGTGGAGATTATTCTTGCGTTCAAGGCTTACGCGCTGTGGAAGACGTTCCCGATATTCAGAGAGTATATCAGCTCTACAACGGCAAGCTCGCTGTCGGAGGCTCGCCTGGCTTTCGACAAGTTTGGCAGCAAGGCGCACACTTTCTCGCCTGCATACACCGACTACGAGATTGACGAGATTGCTGCCTGCTCAAGCCATCTTACGTTCAACTCGCTCACTCAGTACGAGCGTCTGCACGAAAGAGCACGCAAGCAGAACCCAGAAATCAGTTTCGGACTGCGCATCAATCCTGAGTATTCGGAGATTGAGACCGACATATACAACCCTTGCGCGCCGGGCACACGCTTCGGAGTGAGCGCAGACAAGCTGCCGGAGCAACTGCCAGATGAGATAGATGGTTTCCACTGCCATTGCCACTGCGAGAACGGTTCGGACGTGTTCGTACGCACACTCGCTCATATCGAGGAGAAGTTTGCAGGATGGTTCAAGCAGATAAAATGGATTAACTTCGGCGGCGGACACCTCATGACACGCAAGGACTACGACATCGAACTGCTCGTAAATACACTTCGCGAATTCCACAACCGCTATCCGTGGCTGAAGGTAATAATGGAGCCAGGCAGTGCGTTCGGCTGGCAGACGGGTCCGCTGGTGGCTCAGGTGATAGACGTTGTTGAAGACAAAGGCATTAAAACCGCTATTCTCAACGTGAGTTTCTCGTGCCACATGCCCGATTGTCTCGAAATGCCCTATCACCCTGCCGTGAGAGGAGCAAAAACTATTGAAGAAAATATCGACTACTCTATACCTTATATATATAGATTAGGAGCCAACAGCTGTCTGTCGGGCGATTTCATGTCGGCATGGCAGTTCGACCACAAGTTGCAAATCGGCGAAAATATCGTCTTTGAAGACATGAACCACTACACAACAGTGAAGACAACCATGTTCAACGGCATCTCACACCCTGCTTTGGCTATGGTTCATGAAACAACGAACGAACTCGAAATTCTGCGCGAATATGGTCCAAACGACTATATAGAGCGCATGGATTAGCGCAAAAATGCACTTTTCAAGTAAAAAAACGCATTTTTCTCACTTTTTTCCTTGAAAAGTTTTGGTGGTTCGGAAAATATTGCTACCTTTGCAACCGCAAATCAGAAATGTTTCTTCTGAAAGCATTTCGCAATGCGGCAATAGCTCAGTTGGTAGAGCACAACCTTGCCAAGGTTGGGGTCGCGGGTTCAAGTCCCGTTTGCCGCTCAAACTTAGAAAACTCTGTTTTCGAAGCGCGAGTTGCCCAGGTGGCGGAATTGGTAGACGCGCACGTTTCAGGTGCGTGTGTTTAACGACGTGCAGGTTCGAGTCCTGTTCTGGGCACACTAAAAAGATACATATTACTCGGAGAGGTGGCGGAATTGGTAGACGCGCTACTTTGAGGGGGTAGTGACAATTGTGTCGTGGGAGTTCGAGTCTCCTCCTCTTCACGTAATAGATGTATCAAACGATGCGGCAATAGCTCAGTTGGTAGAGCACAACCTTGCCAAGGTTGGGGTCGCGGGTTCAAGTCCCGTTTGCCGCTCCACTCTTTCTGATTTAAGAAAGGGTTTTAAAAGATAAAAGTTATAGTAAATATAACCTTTTATAAAGTTTTTGTTGGAGAGGTGGCGGAATTGGTAGACGCGCTACTTTGAGGGGGTAGTGACAATTGTGTCGTGGGAGTTCGAGTCTCCTCCTCTTCACAAAAATAAAAAAACAATGCGGCAATAGCTCAGTTGGTAGAGCACAACCTTGCCAAGGTTGGGGTCGCGGGTTCAAGTCCCGTTTGCCGCTCTTCTATTTTTTATTTAAAAGAAGATCTTTTTTTGAAAAACAAAAAACACGACTATTAATGAATTTATATCTCAGATATTTTGACAAAGAAACGCTGGTACACAATGTTGATGAAGCATTGGACTTTTTGCGTTCTATACCAGAAATTGGCATGACACCCAATCTCGAAGCTGATGTACGCGATTATGCAGACAGCGAAGTGTACTATCCGAAAAGATATAAAATCCGTCCACGCGTTTACTTTATCATAATAAAGACAACTGCTGCTACGATGCTCGACTTCAAGCAGAAGAAGGCTTTGCACTCTGCCCCGCAGAACAGTCCTGCTGCAGAGAAGCACGATATGGTGGCTACAGTTACAACGAAGCTCAACGAGGAACGTCCGGGCTGGTATGAAGGCGAACTCGACTTCAAGCGCGTTGTGCTTGTGCCTACAACCGGCAAGCACGAGTATCGCGACACTCACTTCGTGGTGAGATGCAAGGCTAACTCAGGTCAGGACTGCTACAACAGAATAGTCGATCATCTGCGCGGACGCGTTGACAGCCGCTCGCAGTTCCCTTCTGCAAAGGGAAAAAATTTCCACTACAAGTATCTTGGCATGTGGAAGTAAGGCAGTGTTGATATATCGTTGACACTAAAAAAGAATTTATTGGAAACAAGCTAAAAGGGTGTCTGTTTGTATAAAGCAAGACACCCTTATTTGCTTTAAACGAAACGTAATACTACTATTATGAACAAAGTGATGCTTATTGGAAACGTCGGCAAAGACCCCGATGTAAAGTACTACGATGCCGACCAGGCTGTAGCACAGTTCTCGTTGGCTACAACAGAAAGAGGCTATCAGTTGCCTAACGGCACACGTGTGCCCGACCGTACCGACTGGCATAACATAGTGATGTGGGGAAATCTTGCAAAGATAGTGGAGAGATACGTACACAAAGGCGACCGTCTCTACGTAGAAGGCAAGATGCGCTATCGCTACTACGACGACAAGAAGGGACAGCGACGCTTCATTGCTGAAGTGTATGCCGACAACATGGAACTGCTTACGCCGCGCTCTGCAGCTAACACTGCGGCTGATCCTACAAGTCAAAACACAAACGCCGCAGCAAACAACGCGAACCAAAATGCCGCATCATCTTCAAACGCATCCATTGCGTCGACAGAAGACGATGACCAGCTGCCATTCTAAGAACATATAATATATAAACATCAACGATTTGGAAACATATATAAATCTCATATCCGATTCATTAGCCGACGTTTATTTCGTCACTCCGACAATAGGCGTAATAATAGCGGCAGTACTGACCGTAGTACTCATGGGCTTCTCTGCATTCGCCAGCGGATCGGAGATTGCGTTCTTCAGTCTCTCTCCAACAGATATGGCGGAGGTAAACGAAGCAAAGACTGCAAGCGACCGCAACATAAAGACACTGCGTGAGGACAGCGAGCGCACTCTCGCCACTATACTCATCACAAACAACTTTGTGAACGTGACGATAATCATGCTCTGCAACTACATCTTCTCTCACCTTATACACTTCGGCGAGAAGGCTTACTGGCTGCAGTTTCTGTCGCTCACGGTGCTGCTCACCTTTCTGCTGCTACTCTTCGGCGAGATTATGCCGAAGGTGTACAGCCGTCAGGACCCGCTGGGCTTCTGCCGCAAGTTTGTCGGCGGCATCATGATCTGCCGCAAACTGTTCTGGTTTATGGAGAACATTCTGCTGCGCAGCGGCATTCTGGCAGAGAAGGTTGTGCAGAAAGAGAGTCACGTGCTGAGCGTAGACGATTTGGAGCAGGCTCTCGAACTGACCGATAAGGAGGATATAAAGGACGAGCAGAGCATGCTGAAAGGCATCATACGCTTTAGCGACGAGACTGCCAAGGAGGTGATGACAAGCCGCCAGGATATCGTAGCGCTCGACATTCACTCCAACTATCAAGATGTACTGAAGAGCATCGTAGAGAACAACTACAGCCGTATTCCTATCTACCAGGACAATGCAGACAACATTCGCGGCATTCTCTATATCAAGGACCTCCTGCCCCACCTCTCCAAGCCTGCCAACTTCCGCTGGCAAAGTCTTATCCGCCCACCCTACTTCGTGCCGGAAACCAAAAAGATTGACGACCTGATGCGCGAGTTTCAGGAGAACAAGGTTCACATCGCAATCGTTGTGGACGAGTTCGGAGGAACAAGCGGACTCGTAACGCTCGAGGATATCCTGGAAGAGATTGTAGGAGAGATAAACGACGAGTATGACGAGGAGAACAAGTATTACTCTAAGCTCAACTACAATACTTATCTGTTTGAGGGCAAAACGCTGCTCACCGACTTCTGCAAGATTCTGAACATCGACGACGAGGAGTTTGCAGACGTTGAGGGCGACGCAGACACTCTCGCCGGACTGCTGCTCGAGATAAAGGGCGACTTCCTCTCTATACATGAGAAGATTGACTACAAGAACTACACGTTCGAGATTGCAGGCATAGAGGAACGCCGCATAAGCAAGATTAAGGTTGTGATACACGAGAATAAGGACATCGCAACTGAGAAAGAAAAGTAAAGCTATAAGGCAATAAAGATTGTAAAACTATAAGGCAGATAAACACAAACAGAAACTATGCCATTAGTATTTATCAAAGACATAGACACCGACACACGGCTTGGACTGTGGAAGATTGCGGACGAACTTCATGCTGATGAGGTTTGTCCGCAAATGGTATGTGAGGAACTGAAGCGAAAGTGCACAAGAAGACAGAAGGAGACTGCCGCCGTGTACGCCCTGCTACACGCCATGACCGGTAGACGCGACCTTGTAATAGGCCATAACGCCGACGGAAAGCCTACACTCGACGGTTATATCATCAGCGTAAGTCACACTATCGGCTACGCAAGCATCATCATGTCGAAGACAAGGAACGTAGCAGTTGATGTAGAATACCGCAACAATCGCGTGTTCAGAATCGTTGACAAGTTTCTTACGAAGCAAGAGACAGCCCTTTTGAACGGACTACTACAAACCGAGGACACAACCTTAAAGACTATAGCATCGCTGACTGAAAGCCATGACGCACAGACAGCGCTATTGCTCTGCTGGTGTGCCAAGGAGACCATATACAAATACTTCTCTGAGGAGAAGCTAATGTTCGACGAGATGCAAATCTGCCTGGAAGAATTTGGGCAAGAAGGAACTTTCTATAGCACCAACATCCGACAAGACATAAAAAAAACTATAAAGTACATGCAGAACGAAGAGTTTGTTCTGACATATACATTATAGTATTCAACAGATTAAATTCAACATACATAATTCTGTATATTAAATTCTTAATACTTAGGCTGCGCAGATATGGCTTAACACCATATCTATGCAGCCTTATTTTTTATAGTCATAGTAATACCAGTAAGTGTTGCCATACATGCGGCGTAAGGCATTCTTACGTTCGCGTTCGTTGGCAAACTTACGCTCCATTGCCTGATAGTCCTCATAATCGGTTGTTGCCACATTATCCTTATAGATAATGGCGGGCGTCGTATGCGTGTGCATATACAGCGTGAGCGCCTCACGATAATGGCGCGGCAGCACAACCGAATCGTTCAAAACATAATACTTCTTCAAGTCGGCTACGAAAGCATCCAGATTGCGGTCGAACAGATGCGCACAGAGCACATAGTCAGCCATCGGCTTGTTCACGTGATTTGTTCGACGCTGGAAGTTGATATACCGTCGGGCATTCATAGTCTGCTTGTAGCGTCCGCCGAGATACTTATACAGCTTGTATTCGGGATAAAGCTCCAGCTTCACGTCATTGCCGTTAGGCAGCAGTCCGTCTACGTCCGTCACTGGATAGTAGAACAAGTGCTCTGCAAGCTCTCCCTTTTTCGAAAGAGCATAGGCAGCAAGCATTGATATGTTGCGGTCGCCCACATCGTATCTGCGCAGAGCCACCAACGCTCCGTCGTAATCGGCGTCTACAAGACATTGCTCGGCATGTATGCGTGCATGCAGACACTTGTCGTTGTTGCCGGCAGAACAGATGACGAGCATCATCACCACAAGAATAAGCAGATTAACCCACAGCTCCCTGATAGGCTGAGTCCATAGTCGTGGAAGCGAGTCGAGCAATCCGCTGCTGTTCACTCCCCACACGACCAGAAAGAACACCACTATCAGTAAAGGCGCTACAAACCTCCATGCTCCGAACATGATGCCACCGTCAACGGGCGAAACACAGATGTTTGTGAGCATCATGAGACAGAGTGTGGAAGGCACGAACGTCAACGCCCATGCCAACCGTTGCTTTCTGAATATCCTGACCACACCTATCTGCATGAACATCGCGAGTATCGTGATGAGGACAGCACCCACAAAGTGGTTGTAGTGGGTCTGTCCTTTCGATAGTATGTGCTGCGTCACCGTAAGCAGATCGGCCTGATAGCAGTAAAGATAATAAAAACAGAACAATGTAAACACGAACGTGCACATCACGCGTGTCAACACACCTTGATTCTTCATTTACTCTCTCCTCTGCCTTTCTCTAATTCTTCTTCAAAACGACAGCCGAACGTGCCGGTATGTACAGCTTCAGCCATTCCTTATGCTCCGACACGTAAGCCGGGTCGTAGTTAGTGAGATGTGTAATGCTATCATCAGCGAGTCCGTTGCCGCCGAACTTCTTTGCGTCGGTGTTGAGAACCACGTCGTACGAACCGGTCGGAACGAGGAATCCGTAGTCGGTGAACGAGCGTGTCGGACTGAAGTTGAACACAAAGATAAGGTCGCCGCGCATGTAGGCGAGAATTTGGTCGCCGTCGTTGTGCCATATCTCCTGCACCGGAGTCTTCTGGAAGTTCTTCTCGAGCTTCAGAGTCTGCAGCATATCGTGGTCGAAGTCGCCGAGGAACTTGTAGTCGAGGTCGGGATTGTCGACGAGATTCCACTGGCGGCGTGCGTATTTATGGCTCCAGCCGTTGCCTTCGCGTGGAAAGTCGATCCACTCCGGATGTCCGAACTCATTACCCATGAAGTTGAGGTAACCGCCGTTGATGGTAGAAGCCGTAACGAGGCGAATCATCTTGTGGAGCGCTATGCCGCGATGAGCGCGGTCGTTCTCGTCGCCACGACGGAAGTGCCAGTACATATCGGCGTCGATGAGACGGAAGATGATTGTCTTGTCGCCCACGAGTGCCTGGTCGTGGCTCTCGCAGTAGCTGATAGTCTTCTCGTCCGCACGGCGGTTGGTTGTCTCCCAGAAAATAGAGCTTGGCTTCCAAGCCTCGTCTGGCAGTTCCTTGATGGTCTTTATCCAGAAGTCAGGTATGTTCATCGCCATGCGGTAGTCGAAGCCGTAGCCGCCGTCCTTGAACTTGGCAGCCAGACCCGGCATGCCGCTCACCTCCTCAGCGATAGTGATAGCCTGCGGGTTCACCTCGTGTATGAGCAGGTTGGCAAGCGTGAGGTAGCAGATGGCATTGTCGTCCTGATGGCCGTTGAAGTAGTCGCCGTAGTTGCAGAACGCCTCGCCCAGGCCATGACTGTAGTAGAGCATTGACGTCACGCCGTCGAAACGGAAGCCGTCGAAGTGGAACTCCTCCATCCAATACTTGCAGTTGGAGAGCAGGAAGTGCATCACCTCATCCTTGCCGTAGTCGAAGCAGAGCGAATCCCATGCCGGGTGCTCGTGACGCTCGCCGGGATAGAAATACTGGTTAGGGTCGCCGGCGAGATTGCCCAGACCCTCTATCTCGTTCTTCACGGCGTGCGAGTGAACGATGTCCATGATTACGGCGATGCCGTCCTTGTGAGCCTGGTCGATGAGCGCCTTCAGATCCTCGGGTGTGCCGAAGCGCGAAGAAGCTGCGAAGAACGAGCTTACGTGATAGCCGAACGATCCGTAGTACGGATGCTCCTGGATAGCCATAATCTGTATGCAGTTGTAGCCGTCCGCCTTAACGCGCGGCAGCACGTTCTCGCGGAACTCGTTGTATGTGCCCACCTTCTCTGCATCCTGCGCCATGCCTACATGACATTCGTATATGAGCAGCGGCGACTTGTTCGGCTTGAACGTCTTCTTCTTCCATTCGTACGGCTCCGGGTTCCACACCTGCGCCGAGAATATCTTTGTCTCCTCGTCCTGCACTACGCGTGTAGCCCAAGCCGGGATGCGTTCGCCCATGCCGCCGTCCCAGTAGACGTGCATCTTGAAGAGGTCGCCGTGCTTCATTGCCTTTGTGGGCAGTTTCAGCTCCCAGTTGCCAGCCTCGTCGATGCGTTTTGCTTTATATTTTTCGTTTTCTTTCCAATTGTTGAAGTCGCCCACAAGGTAGATTTCCGTTGCGTTCGGTGCCCACTCGCGGAACACCCATCCGCGTGCAACCTTGTGCAAGCCATAATATTTGTGTCCGTTGGCAAAATCTGTCAACTTTGTCTTTCCATTGTTGGTCAGTACATTCAATTTCCACAAGGCGTGTTCGTGTCTGCCGCGTATAGCGTCCTCGTAAGGTTGCAGATAGGCGTCGTTCTTCACAAGTCCGATGTGCTTTACAGCCGGTTTCTTCACAGCCTTTGTGCTTTTTGTCTTTGTTGCCATAGTTGAGTGATTTATTGTATTTTAAGATAATCCTTGTTTGTTGTAAGAAGCAGCATAGCCGGTCGGTTGCCGGCGGCGTATGCTTTATTTGTCCACGAAGCGACGCCCACGCTCGTAGTGTCCGCGTGCCGTCACCTTTCCGTTGCGGTCTTTTTCCACAAAGTTGCCGTCGCGTCGGTCGTCCACATAGCTTCCTTCGAATCTTGTGCCGTCCTTTGTCTCCTCGATGGCAGCGCCGTTGCGCTTTCCGTTGCGGTAGATGCCCTTGTACTTGGCTCCGCCGGCGTAGTGGATAATCACCTGTCCGTCCATCTTGCCGTCCTTGAACGCTCCCTCATATACGTCGCCGTTGCGCTTTGTCAGCTTGCCGTGTCCGTTCTGGCTGTTGCGTTTCCACTGACCTACATATATGTCGCCGTTCTTCCATGCGAACGTGCCCTGTCCGTCTCTGTCGCCTTCGAGGAAGTGACCCGTATACTTGTCGCCGTTACGATAGCGGAAAATGCCTTCGCCGGTGCGTTCGCCCTGCACATAATCGCCTTCGTATACGTCACCATTCTGGAATCGGTAGATACCCTTGCCGTTCTGTATGTCGTTAAGCCATTCGCCGGTGTACACATCGCCGTCGGCGTATTTGTTTGTGCCCTTGCCCGAGCGCTGGTTGTTTAGCCACATGCCGTCGTATGTGGTGCCGTCGCCCCAAGCGAAGAAGCCCTTGCCCGACTTCTGGTCGTCTTTCCAGTTGCCCTCATAGTAGGCTCCGCCGGCGAAGGTATACTTGCCTTTGCCCTGGCGTTTGTCCTGCTGCCAGAATCCGTCGTACTTGTCGCCGTTGTAATAGTACATCACGCCGTGACCCTGCTGATAGTCGCGGTACCACATACCTACGTACTTGTTGTTGTTTATAAACCAGAACGTGCCGTATCCGTGCTGCTGATCCTGAAACCATTCGCCGTCGTACTTCTCGCCGTCGGAGAAGGTGTATATGCCGTCGCCCTGGCGCTTGCCCTTCACGTAGTCGCCTTCATAGGTGTCGCCGTTCTCGAAGAGAGCCGAGCCTTTTCCGTGAGGCTTTCCTGCCTGAATCTGTCCTTTATACTGCGCGCCGTCGTGCGTGACACAAGAGCCAAGCGTAATCTTTTGGGCGCTCGCAGTCATAGACAGCGACCAAGCAAGAATTGATGCAAATATATATTTCTTCACTTTTTCTGCTTATAATATTAGTAATTAACGCCAAAATTATCAAATAAATATGAGAAAACAAAATGAATTAAGACTTTTTCACCCGAGTTTTCGCTATATTGGAGTAAGTTTGCATTATATAGGAGCGAAAAAGACAACAATTCGGGTGTTATAGACTCAGCCCGAGCCATAAGCGGCGGTCGGTGCAGATGTGGACGGCGGTCGGTGCAGATGTGGACGGCGGACGGCGCAGATGTGGACGGCGGACGGCGCAGACGTGGACGGCGGACGGTGCCGATACCCGTTGCTGAAGGTTTAGACCGTAATAGATGACGATTGATATAAAAACAGTTTGCGATGGATATAGTAACAGCTGATAATGGATATAAAAACTGTTTGCGATGGGTATAAAAAAGGTAGCGAAGGCAAAAGCCCCGCTACCCTATAGCTTGATATTCTTCAAAGACGAATCGCTCCAAACCACTTAGAAACCATAGTTGAAGCCGAGCGAAATGAACTCCTTCATCTGCATGTAGCCATGCTTGCCGCGTTTTGCTCCATCATCGAATCGCGGATAGATAAACACGTTGCTCGATATGTATTTGTTGAAGATGAATGTCACGGTGTTCTCCCACTCCACCAGCACACGCTTGTACGAGGTATAACCGTAGAGACGCGTCTTCCACGAGATATTGTCGGCAATCTTCCATGCGAGGTCGAACGTCACCTCCGAACCGAAGTCGTACTTCGTGTGCTTGCCTTCCTCAACACCGAAGCGCGACGCCAACTTGCTATCCTTCACGTACGTAAGGTTATAGGCTATCGGCGCCAGGTGGATAGAACCGGTGAGCCTGTTCTTGAACGCATTCACAGTGTAGTCCATACCGAGAGAGGGGTTGATGTATAGCGGCGAAAGGAAGTCGGAGTAGACAGTGCGGTCGTTGCTCTTCAGACTGCGCATGAACTGCGTGCTCGCTATGAGCTGCAGCGTATAGTACCAGCGCTTCGTAGCCTGCAGCCCCACCTTGCCGGTGTAGCGTATGAGGTCTTCCGACGAGCGCACGGTGTGCAACGTGTCGCCCTTCGAGTTCTGCAAACCGAGTCGCATCTCCAGCTTGTTCTCCCAGCGGAATCGCTGCTTGTTGTTATAGTTGGCTTGCAGCGTGACGGTGCCGAGCATCGAGTAGTTGCTCTCGCCGCCCTTGTACCAGTTGTCCGACACGTAGTTCTGGAACAGCTGCAGCGAGTAGTTGCCCGAGAACTTCCAGAAGTTAGGCTTAGCCACGAAGATATCCACTGGCGCCTCAATGTCGGCGTTCTCGGTCTTCTTCACCACCTTTTGTACAAGCTCCGTCTCCGGCGTCACGCTCTCCTGATACGGATTGATTACGGGACCTACAAGCTCAAGTTGCCTCTCGGTGTTGCGTACGAGGTCGGGACGATTCATGTATATATTTGCGAGCGTGTAGTCCTGCTCGTCGCCGTCGTGCTCCAGTGAGAACATGTCGCCAGCCACTCCGTGATAGAACGTGAGCGGTGCAAACAGACGATAGTAGCGTCCGTCGTTCACGTCGCTCTCTACAGCAGCCGAGTCTATCTTAGCCTTACTCACACTGAGCGAGTCCATGTACGATTTCACCAACACAGGCACCGTGTCAACCTTATGCGATCTCGAATTTCGCAAACGCGACTGTGCGTCCATAGGCAATGAAAAAACCGCAGACACTGCAAGCAAGAATATTTTCAAATTCATATATCGGTTTGTTGTTATGTTATTATAAAATAAAAGATGATGCAAAGGTAAGAATAATAATTTAAAAACTTTGTACATTTCGCTTTTTTATACTAACTTTGCACCTTGTATTGTTGGATAATTTAGAATATAATTCTTAACAAATAATATCACCGTGGCTGAAACAAAGTACATTTTTGTGACTGGCGGCGTGGTGTCTTCGCTTGGTAAAGGCATCATTTCGGCGTCCATCGGTAAGCTCTTGCAGGCAAGAGGTTACAACATCACTATCCAAAAATTTGACCCTTACATTAACATCGACCCTGGAACACTCAACCCCTACGAGCACGGAGAATGCTACGTCACCGTTGACGGCATGGAAACCGACCTCGACCTCGGCCACTACGAACGCTTTACTGGCATACAGACCACTAAGGCCAATTCGCTCACTACCGGACGCATCTACAAGGCGGTTATCGACAAGGAGCGTCGTGGCGACTATTTGGGCAAGACAATCCAGGTTGTGCCGCACATCACCGACGAGATAAAACGCAACGTGAAGCTCCTCGGACAGAAGTATCACTACGACTTCGTCATCACCGAAATCGGCGGCACTATCGGCGACATTGAGAGCGCTCCGTTCATGGAAGCAATCAGACAGATGAAATGGGAGATGGGCAAGAACGCCATCAACGTTCATCTTACATACGTGCCCTACCTGAAGGCTGCCGGCGAGCTGAAGACAAAGCCAACGCAGCACTCCGTGAAGGAGCTGCAGAGCGTGGGCATACAGCCCGACATCCTCATTCTGCGCACCGAGAAGCACCTCGAAGAGGGTATTCTGAAGAAGGTGGCAAGCTTCTGCAACGTCGACCTCGACTGCGTGATACAGAGCGAAGACCTGCCAAGCATCTACGAGGTGCCGGTAAACATGCAGAACCAGGGCCTCGACACAGCAATACTACGCAAGATGGACGTACCCGTCGGCGAGACTCCGTCGCTTGGTCCGTGGCGATCGTTCCTCGAGCGTCGCAAGAACGCCACGCAGACCGTCAACATCGGCCTTGTGGGCAAGTACGACCTGCAGGACGCATACAAGTCGATACGCGAGAGTCTCTCTCACGCCGGCACCTACAACGACCATAAGGTGAACATCTCGTTCGTCAACTCAGAGTTCCTCACCGAGGAGAACGTAGCCGAAAAGCTCGCTGGTCTCGACGGCGTGATGATATGTCCGGGCTTCGGACAGCGCGGCATCGAGGGCAAGATTGTAGCGGCTCACTACACCCGCACGCACAACATACCTACCTTCGGCATTTGCCTCGGCATGCAGATGATGGTTATCGAGTTTGCGCGCAACGTGCTGGGCTACGCCGACGCCAACAGCCGCGAGATGGACGAGAAGACGCCGCACAACGTCATCGACATCATGGAGGAACAGAAGAACATCACGAACATGGGCGGCACAATGCGTCTCGGTGCATACGAGTGCGTGCTGCGTCAGAACTCGCGTGTGTTCAATATATATAAAAAGGAGCACATACAAGAGCGCCACCGCCACCGCTACGAGTTCAACAACGACTTCCTGAAGGAGTATGAGCGCAGCGGCATGCAGTGCGTGGGACGCAACCCCGAGAGCGACCTCGTGGAGATCGTAGAAATTCCGGGCCTCAAGTGGTACATCGGAACACAGTTCCACCCCGAGTACCAAAGCACCGTGCTCCATCCGCACCCGCTCTTCGTCGACTTCGTGAAGACTGCTATAGAGAACAAGGCTGCGGCAGAGAAGAAATAATATTAATCAAAATAACTATTTAAAAAGTGGACAAAAACAACATCATCGGTGCCGTGCTTATAGCTGCGGTCTTCATCGGATACAGCGTCTACAGCCAGCCCTCGAAAGAGGAGAAAGCGGCTGCTGCACGCCAGGATTCGATAGAGAACGTGGCTCGCAAGAACGCCGAAAATGCTGCGAAACTGGCAGCTCAACAGAAGGTAGCCCAAGCCCAAGCGGCTGCTGAGGCTGACACAACTGCGCTTTTCCATTCCGCACTCAAAGGCAAAGCCACAAACGTGGTGCTGAAGAACAAAAGCGTAGAGCTTACTCTTAACACTAAGGGCGGCGTAGTATCAAAGGCGGTTATAAAGAACTTCACCGACTACAAAGGCAACCAGAACGTGACGCTTTTCGACAGCAATTCGCAGAGCCTCAACTTCGCACTGGCAGCCAAGGACGTGAACATCAACACCTCCGACCTCTACTTCACACCGTCTAACCAGACCGACTCTACCGTCACCATGACCGCTACAGCCGGCAACGGCAAGGAGCTCGTCATCAACTATGTGCTCGGCAGCGACTACATGCTGCACGCCCAGCTACAAACCGTAGGCATGGCTGGCGACTTCGCGCCGTCTGTAAGCCAGATGGACGTGCAGTGGAAGGATATGTGCCGTCAGCAGGAGCGCGGCTTTACATTCGAGAACCGCTACGCTTCGCTCACCTATCACAAGGTGGATGGTGGCACCGACTATTTGTCGGAGGCTAAGAGCATCACCGACGAGAACATTGAGAAGAAGATTGACTGGGTGGCTTTCAAAAACCAGTTCTTCTCGGCTGTGATGATCGCCAAGAACAACTTCGCCGAAAACTCGCTCATGACAAGCGTTCCGCAGGAGAAGGGTTCGGGCAACCTCAAGCAGTACGAGGCAAAGATGAAGACATTCTTCGACCCGAGCGGAAAGACTCCGTCTGAGTTCGACTTCTACTTCGGTCCGAACGACTTCCGCTTGCTCAAGCGCGTAGAGGCTGAGTCTACATTCGACAAGGACCTCGAGATGCAGCGCCTCGTCTACCTCGGATGGCCGCTCTTCCGCATCATCAACCGCTGGTTTACTATCTACGTCTTCGACTTCCTCACCGGTCTGAACATCAACATGGGTATCGTGCTCATCCTTATTACGATGCTTCTGAAGTTCATCACCTATCCTATGGTGAAGAAGAGCTACATGTCGTCGGCAAAGATGCGTGTGCTGAAGCCGAAACTCGAAGAGGCCACAAAGCACCTCAACAAGCCTGAGGACCAGATGCAGAAACAGCAGGCAATGATGATGGAGTACTCGAAGTACGGCGTCAGTCCGATGGCGGGCTGTCTACCGATGCTCATACAGATGCCTATCTGGATTGCGATGTTCAACTTCGTGCCTAACGCTATCCAACTGCGCGGCGAGAGCTTCCTTTGGATTAACGACCTCTCTACATACGACCCCATCATCGAGTGGAACACGAACCTCTGGCTCATCGGCGATCACCTCTCGCTCACATGTATCCTCTTCTGCGTGGCCAACATCCTCTACTCGTGGATGACAATGCGCCAGCAGCGCGACCAGATGGTAGGTCAGCAGGCTGAACAGATGAAGATGATGCAGTGGATGATGTTCCTCATGCCGGTTATGTTCTTCTTCATGTTCAACGACTACTCGGCAGGTCTTAACTTCTACTACTTCATCTCGCTCTTCTTCAGCGCTGCTATCATGTGGATCCTCCGCAAGACTACCAACGACGAGAAGCTCCTCGCTATCCTTGAGGCTAAGTACAAGGAGAACAAGGACAACCCGAAAAAGATGAGCGGTCTCGCTGCACGCCTCCAGGCTATGCAGGAGCAGCAGATGGAGCTGCAGCGCAAGCGCGAAGAACTGGAGCGCAAGCGCAAAGGACTTTAATCTTGAAAGCATTTCAAATTGAGAATTGAGAGTTGAGAACAACTCAAATTGAGAGTTGAGAGTTGAAAGTTGAGAGTTATGATATGCAACAATAATAATGTATAGATGAATTGTTATCATTGGTAATCATAACTCTCAACTCTCAATTCTCAACTCTCAACTTTAATACACATCTCAACATCTCAACACCTCAACATCCCAACATCTTAATATACACCTCAACATCTCATAATCTTAACACCTATCACTTATGAACAAAGCTTTATCACTCGCTGTCGCAGCCACACTCAGTTGCGCCAGCCTGAACTCAGAGGCTCAGACTATGATTGGCAAAACTACCGACGTTGCGGCTATCGCCAAAGGCGACCGCATGAATGCCGAAACGCTTTGGGCTATGGGACGCATCGGCGGCGCTGCTGCTTCTCCCGACGGCAAGACGGTTGTCTACCAGGTGGGCTACTACAGCGTCAAGCAGAACAAGAGCCACCAGATGCTCTACACCGTAAGCGCAGACGGCAAGAAACAACATTCACTTACCACTACCGCAGCAAGCGAATCCGACGCTACATGGATTGATGGCGGCAAGCGCATCGCGTTCCTCACCGGCGGACAGCTCTGGTCGATGAACGCCGACGGCACCGACCGCCGACAGCTCACCAAATCAGAAATAGATATCGAGGGCTACATCTTCTCGCCCGACGAGAAGAAGGTGATTCTCATCAAGTCGCTCCCCTATCACGAGAGCATCAAGAAGAACCCCGACGACCTGCCTTTGGCTTCGGGTCGTCTCGTCACCGACCTCAACTACCGCCACTGGGACCACTACGTGGAGACCGTTGCTCACCCCTTCGTGGCTGAGGTCACAGCCGACGGCATCGGCGACGGCACAGACATCATCGAGGGCGAACCGTTCGAGTGTCCGATGGCGCCGTTCGGAGGCGCAGAGCAGCTCGCTTGGAGCCCCGACTCTAAGTCGATAGCCTACACATGCCGCAAGAAGACGGGCGTAGACTATGCCACTTCTACCGACTCTGATATCTATCTCTACGATGTACAGACCGGCAAGACAAAGAACCTCTGCAAGCCTGCTGGCTACAAGCCGCTCCCCTACAACGCCACAAAGACCAAGAAGGACCAGCGCCTCAACCATCAGGGTGCCGACTATAACATGGGCTACGACACCAACCCGCAGTTCTCGCCCGACGGCAAGTACGTGGCTTGGCAGTCGATGAAGCGCGACGGATACGAGAGCGACCGCAACCGCCTCTGCGTATACAATCTCCTCACCGGCGAGAAGACTTACGTGGCAGAGAAGTTCGACTCTAACGTCGACGCTTTCTGCTGGGCACCCAACTCGCGCAATCTCTACTTCATAGGTTGCTGGCACGCTTGTGTAAACATGTACCAGACCGACCTCAACGGCGATGTTCGCCAGCTCACCGACGACTGGATGGACTTTGGTTCTCTCCAGATGCTTGGCAACACTGGCAAGATTCTCGCTTCGCGCCACAGCATCTCTCAGGCTGACGAGCTCTACATCGTCACACCGGGCAAGGACCCGAAGAAGACAAAGGTGCAGCAGCTCACTTTCGAGAACAAGGCGTTCTACGACCAGCTCGAGATGGGCAAGGTGCAGGAGCGCTGGGTGAAGACCACAGACGGCAAGCAGATGCAGGTATGGGTAATACTGCCGCCACACTTCGACCCTAACAAGAAGTATCCTACGCTACTCTTCTGCGAGGGCGGACCGCAAAGTCCCGTAAGCCAGTTCTGGAGCTACCGCTGGAACTTCCAGATAATGGCTGCTCACGACTATATCGTCATCGCGCCTAACCGCCGCGGTCTGCCAGGCTACGGCTCAGAGTGGAACGAGGCTGTGTCGGGCGACTGGACAGGCCAGTGCATGGACGACTACCTCTCGGCTATCGACGACGCTGCCAACAACCTACCTTACGTAGACAAGGATCGTCTCGGCTGCGTTGGTGCCAGCTTCGGAGGCTTCTCTGTCTACTATCTCGCAAGCCACCACGACAAGCGCTTCAAGGCATTCATCGCTCACGACGGAGCCTTCAACCTC
The DNA here is from genome assembly GCF_019052365.1 of Leyella stercorea. Lineage (GTDB taxonomy): Bacteria > Bacteroidota > Bacteroidia > Bacteroidales > Bacteroidaceae > Prevotella. The sequence goes on along the minus strand of NZ_JAHQUY010000007.1, from coordinate 29,468 downwards.
GAGTCGATGTACACCGACACCGAGGAGGCATGGTTCTCCAACTGGGAGTACGACGACGCTTACTGGAACAAGGATCTCACCGACCGCGCACGCCGCACCTACGAGAACTCGCCGCATAAGTTCGTCGACAAGTGGGATACGCCTATCCTCTGCATCCACGGCGAAATGGACTACCGCATCAACGCCAACCAGGGCTTCGGCGCATTCAACGCAGCACGTATGCGCGGCATCCCAGCCGAGCTTCTCATCTTCCCCGACGAGAACCACTGGGTGCTCAAACCGCAGAACGGCGTGCTCTGGCAGCGCACCTTCTTCGGATGGCTCGACAAGTGGCTTAAATAAATTATTAATTCTTAATTCTTAATTATTAATTGTTGGGTGTTCCGCACTCTTAGGTATTCAGAAATACTTATATCTAATGAATGACGCTGGTTTAAAGTTGAGCGACAAGGCTATGGCTTTTGCTGTAAGGATTGTAAATCTTTACAAGTGGCTGTGCGATGAAAAAAGAGAGTATGTGCTTAGCAAGCAACTCCTACGTTCCGGCACAAGCATCGGAGCCAACATTGCCGAATCAAAATCGGCAATAAGCCGAGCCGACTTCGTTTCGAAGATATACATAGCTTCGAAAGAATGCAGAGAGACCCAATACTGGATAGAGCTTCTATACAGGACAGATTATTTAAACGAGAAACAATATCTGTCTATAAAAGAAGACTCTGAAGAGATTGGAAAATTCCTATCGTCGATAACAAAGACAATGAAACCAGGAAACAATTAGTAATTTGTAATTAGTAATTTGTAATTAGTAATTATTAATTGGTGATTGCCAGGGACGACGAAATAAAAAATTTAAAAGCCAACGAAATTAATAATTAAGAATTAAAAATTAATAATATAAGAAAGCGCAACGAAATTAATAATTAATAATTTAAAATTAATAATTTAAGAAAGCGCAACGAAATTAAAAATTAATAATTAAAAATTAATAACTAAAGAAATGGTTCAAAAAGTAAATCAACTGTTGAACGACAAGGCATGGGCACGTTGGACAGCCCTTGTCCTTATCGCTTCCATGATGTTCTTCGGCTACATGTTCGTCGATGTAATGTCACCAATTCAGGCACTCATGGAGAGCCAAAAGGGATGGGGTCCCGACACCTTCGGTACCTATGCAGCATCCGAGTACATCGTTAACGTTCTCGGCTTCCTCATCATCGCCGGCGTTATCCTCGACAAGATGGGCGTTCGCTTCACCGGCGTGCTCTCTGCTTCGATGATGTTCATCGGCGCCCTCATCAAGTTCATCGGCATCACCGACTGGTTCGCTCAGACCGCCCTTGCCGACTGGCTCAACTCTTGGTGGGTGACACTCCCCGCAAGCGCTAAGATGGCTTGCTTCGGCTTCATGCTCTTCGGCTGCGGCTGCGAGATGGCAGGCACAACCGTGTCTAAGGCGATTGCAAAGTGGTTCAAGGGCAAGGAGATGGCTCTCGCCATGGGTCTTGAGATGGCTATCGCACGTGTCGGCGTGTTCGCTATCTTCTCTATCTCGCCAATCATCGCCAACCACTTCGGCACAGTAGTAGCTCCGGTAGCGTTCTGCACCGTGCTCCTCCTCATCGGCCTCATCACCTTCATCGTCTTCACATTCATGGACAAGGCGCTCGACAAGCAGATGGGCGTCACAGAAGAGGCTGCTGACCCGGAGGAAGAGTTCAAGTTCAGCGACCTCGGCAAGATCTTCTCTTCTCAGGTGTTCTGGATTGTGGCTCTGCTCTGCGTGCTCTACTATTCTGCCATCTTCCCGTTCCAGCGCTATGGTGCCAACATGCTGCAATGCAACCTCGACGGCATCTCTGCCGAAGCAGCTGCCAACATCTTCCGTTGGTTCCCAATCGGTGCAGCCGTAATCACTCCGTTCCTCGGCAACTTCCTCGACCGCAAGGGTAAGGGTGCAACAATGCTCATGGGCGGCGCATTGCTCCTCATCTGCTGCCACCTCGTCTTCGCCTTCGTGCTCCCGGCAACAAAGAGCCCAGTCATCGCCTACTCTACTATCGTATTGCTCGGCATCTCGTTCGCTCTCGTTCCTGCAGCTCTGTGGCCAAGCGTTCCGAAGATCATCGACGAGAAGATTCTCGGCTCGGCTTACTGCCTTATCTTCTGGGTGCAGAACATCGGTCTCTGCTTCGTTCCGAAGCTCATCGGCAACCTCCTCGCCTCTACCAACGCCGACAACCCTGCGGTTATCGAAGCTAAGGCAGCAGGTGCCGAGTTCATCCCTTACGACTACACCGTGCCTTTGCTCGTCTTCGCAAGCTTCGGTGTTCTCGCCCTCCTCTTCGCCATCTATCTGAAGGCACTCGACAAGAAGAGAGGCTTCGGTCTTGAGCAGCCGAACATCAAGCAGTAAGAATAGGTTGATGTGGTGATATGGTGATATATTGGTATATTGATATAGATTGTCTATAAAAACAATGTAAGTGAAAATATCTACCATATCTCCCAGAATCGCCACAACCAACTCATTATAAACATAATAAAGGCTGGAAGATATCCCAGTTTTGAGGATATCTTCCAGCCTTTCTTCCAGGTTCAAAAACGAATCTGCCAGCTTATTCTACAACCATTTCTGTTGTAACATAATCATCAGCTGACAATACTATATCGACCATACTATGAGTATAGCTTTAGAAGTGTAGTATAATTTAGTAGCCAACAGTTTAGAACCATTATTGTCGTCTTTATCTTTTGAGAAATGTAAAGAATAAATAACGTATAGTTCTCATAATGAATAGTACAATAAATGGCATTGCGGTTATAATAGATATAACGGCAAATCCTTCAGCTATATAGTAGAATCCTTCAATTCCAGGATATAGTTTGAAGTCAAACATTTCATATTCTTCGTCAGTATAATACACAAACCTATGAAATGTAGAGGTTTCGCAAATAAGAGCATATATCAAATAGCCTAATGCTTGCTGAAATGAGACAGATAAGAGCAATGACAGACCTTTTATTCCGGTTAGATGCTTTTTGCGCTTTTCCGTGTTCAAGACCCAATAACTGTAATATATCAGGAATACTGCCAATGGAATAAAACCCAAAAAGAAAAACTCCATAGAGAGACCAATAACATATGGAGTAAATACTAATGATGATAATACCCAAGACGCAAACCATTTGAGGTATGATTTCTTATATACCTTTTTGGCCATGCGTATTATAAGTTTTTTGTACCAACAACTTACTTTAGATTTTCTATATCTGAGAAAAAGATAAATGGAGACTTGGATAACAGCAATGACCATCACAATAGCGTCAACACAGATCTTCATATCAAGATAGCGATCATACATTCCTGCGTGAGCATTAGCCATAGTACAGCAACTTAGAACAAGACAAAAAAGCATCAATAGTTTCTTCATTTTCTTCAAACCTCTTACATTTTTCACATGAGGATATAAAAAACTCCGGCTATTACTAGTCGGAGTTGAAATCTTTTTTATAGTGCCTGTGGGCGCCGGAGCCTCCCATATTCACTTTAGTATTGCAAAGTTAGTCATTTTTATCGCAAGTTCAAAATGATTTAACTCTTTTTTGAGAAAAGCAAGCTATTTATATCACAACACCTCTTCTTTGTAATCATTAGGCAAAACGATGCCCGTTTTTTGCTCAACAAGCGGTCGCAGATTCGGAGAAATCTTATAGAGCCTGTTTGTCGCTTTGTAAATTTCCTTCCACATATCATTTGATCTGTTGACGGACACCTTGCGCAGGAGGAAGTCGATGACTCTCAATGCGCCATAGAAGGTGTTCTGGGTTCCGATAGGCAAGGTCGGACAGGCAGCTCCTGCCTTCACGTTGTTGGTCAATGACATACCGACGATGACATTGCCATGAGCACATGAATTACGAACCTCTCTGACAACTGAGAGGTAGTTCTTGAATACGCCTATTGCAGGCTCTCCCAAGAGATTGCTGATTAGACTCTTGTCTGCATTACACTTCAGCTTGTCATAGAGATTCTCCAGATTACCAAAGGTCATATACTCCATTGCCTTCCATGCAGGAGCGTAACTACCAAGGTACTTTCTGTGATGACGTTTGATGGGATCCTTCAGCTTTATCTTACCATAGTACTGAGTGGTGAAGGTCTGAATAAAGCTGTTGTCCACGATGGCAGGGTCTACATACCAATACTGGTTGGTGCTGTATTTGTTGGAGAGCTCATAGATGATGGAGGTCCTAATGGCAACCTCTATCCTGGACAGATATCTGTTCAAGAGGTTACGCAGGTCCAGATCATAATAGTAGAAGGCTACGATGTCTTCAATGCGAGTGCCAGGTATCACGTTGTGAGAGCGTCTGTGGTCGAGAAACGGATAGGTCAGCTCGAAAGGATAGACATAAAAGCCAAGGCGGTAATAGCCGATGTCTGACAGGTACTCTTTGGCCTTCTCAACATCGGTGATAACTACTCCTCGTGAACTAAGAAGCTTGATTTGCTGGTCGTATGTGCTTGCATACTTAGTATATGGAATTTTCCTATGTGCCATTTCAAAATCGTTTATGCAAATTTAGATAAAAATTCCGAATCATAAGCCAGTTAGGATGAAAAACATAAATGAATATCCCCAGCATCGCCATGACAAACTTATTATTAACACAATAAAGGCTGGAAGATATCTCAGTTTTGAGGATATCTTCCAGCCTTTCTTCCAGGTTCAAAGACATATCAGCCAGTTTATTCTACAACCATTTCTGTTGTAATATAATCATCAGCTGACAATACTATATCACAATTGTGATACATTTTGCGTGCTGCCGATTCAGCTTCTTCAACCGAACCAGCTTTTACCTGCACAGTTCGTGCAAGAATCTCCTTTATCGTAACATTGTATTTCATAAACAAATACAAAAGTACAATTTAAATACAATATCAATTCCATTTGATCATTGTTTAATGATTTTGATCTGAAATTAATTTGCCTATTTACTATGCGGGCTGAAAGCCCAACATTCACATAGCCCAGGGCAGCAATAATATATTGTATTCTCTAATTACTATATGAATCCTTCATTTCTCTGTGCAGCACACATCAATTCGTATTGTTTAAGTATAGCCTCATAACTGCTAAAACTGACACGTTCCTTAAAATCCTTAAATGCAGTTCGGCTTATCACCTTATCATACTGAGCTTTTCTATTCTGAGGAGCTACAATAATAAAACGACTATTAAAGTCCTGTAAATCGCAGAATTTGGTTATAGAATTCTGTATGTCAGTTGAATGCTCTACCTCAAAAAAGCTGTTTGGCATTATACGCTCATTGAACCAGATTACATCAACAGTTTTTGCACGATTCGCCAATTCTTTACGAGCGAAGTCAGGAAGTTGCACTGTTGAACAGATTTGTATCAATGGCTTTTCAAGAAACTTGCGATTTTGGTCCTGTGCTGGAACATAGGTCATAAAGTGCTTCATCTTACCTATTTCGATGATAAGGCCTTGATAGTAGCCATGTGTAAAACGCTCGTCCTCACTAGCCTCCTTCGACTGGATGTCAAACTTTCTCATAACCTCTTCACGCACTTCCTCCAACGCCCAAAGTCCTGGTTGAATTCTAAAAAACTCATTCGACTTTTGTACTATTCTGCGAATAGATTCATTTGGGGTCTTTGTTCCCCATGAAGTTGTATCAACTAAATGGTAAAGACTGCCAAGTGTTGCATACCCTCCGTTGCTACGAATGGTATCTATCACTTGCTGGGTTTGAGTATATTTCTTTGCCATAGTCTTTAGTCTTCTATAAATATCAGTTTGTAGTCAACAAACTTTTAAAATATCATATTATCGAACAAAGATACAAAACATTCTTGTTATTTCTGCTGAAACCTAATAAAATTTCTGCAATTAATTACAATTGCGTCCTATCACTCTCTCCACAAATACACCGGCGCATTGCTTGCGCCGTCTCGCTGCAGCACGCCGGTGGCGGTGAGACGCCGCAGCCATTTCTTTGCGGCACTATCGCGCAAGTCTGCCACGCGCTGCAGGTCGCGGCGGGTGAGGCAGGTGTGGGTGGCGAAATATTGGCGGAGGAGCGAGAAGATCTGCTCCTCCGTGTACTGGTGCGAACGTGAGGAGAAGCCGGCACGCTCGAAGCTGACGCCGCTGCCTACCTCGCCGAGCAACGAACGTTCGGGGCGGAAGCGGATGTTGCGCAGACGGATATAGTCGGCGCGCATCTTGTCGGAGGGCAGGTCGTCGGGAGCGTCGAGACCGACGGAGAGCGAGAAGTAGCCTACGCCGGGGAGATGGAAGCGTGAGCCGCTGGCAAGCGCACGCACCATGTGGTCGCGCAGGGCGCTGAACGCCGCACGCACGTCGGCTTTCGTGAGCGAGCAACTTGCCTGGATGTCATCCTCGAGTGCACGGTCCGACTGCGGTTCGCGCGCAAAGAGATGTACATACTTCTGTTCCTTTCCCTCGCCCTTGGCATTCTTGATGCCGTGAATTTCGTACTTGATACTCATAGTTGTGTTTTTCGTTTAGATTATTAATAATATTGTTGTTTGTGTTTCTGCGCACAAAGTTATAACATTGCGCAAGCGATTGCAAGTGTTTGTCGAGAAAAAGTGCAGCAGAAGTCATCGTGCTCCGAACGGAATCTGATTGGGCGGCGAACGGAATCCGATCGGACGGCGGACGGAATCCGATCGGGTGGCGGTCGCTGTACGGTCGCTGAACAACGTGTACAGCACGACTCGTACTGCGCTTTTAGTATATTTTCACCAAACTTTTACAAACAGGAATGCAGGGGTTTTAGGGATAATCTGTATCTTTGCATCAATAATATACAAGCTATGAAACACAACAGAATCGCGATGATGGCGTTCATCCTCATACAGTTGTTCGCCGGAGCAAGCCAACTGAAGGCGCAGTTCAGAATCGTAGACGAGCAGGACGGCAAGCCGGTAAGCGGAGCGTACGTCTTCAGCAGCAAGGGCACGCTGCTATGTATAAGCGATGCCGACGGAAATGTGAAGCAGCAGGAAGGTATGGTGACGATCAGCAACCTCGCCTACGAACCGCTGACGGTTGACGCAGCGAAAGAGAAGGGCACGGTCTGCATGAAGCCGAAGGCATACACGCTGCCGGAAGTGGCGGTGGGCAAAGCAGAATATGTGAAGCTGAGCGGTGCCTTCAGGGACATCTGCCGCAACAACGGCAAGACGATTCTATACCGTGAGGGACTCGCCGACTTCTACATAAACATAAAGACGGGCAAGGCTAAGCGACGCGTGCGTGCTTGCCGACAGTACGAACTGCCTACGCTGCGCCGACTCATCAACTTCAACGTCGCCATACTGGGAGAGGCGCGCTCGTTCGACATCTCGCGCATCCGCTTCATAAAATGCGACTCGGTGAGTGGCACAAGTGGCGACTCCACCTTCTACAAGTCGCACTATAGGGGGACATCTGCCGACAGCGCAATCATATACCTCAACTCTCACCGTGAGGGGGTCTACCGCTTCATCATCGACGGCACGAAATACAACCGACCGTCCAGTCTGCTGTTGAACGTGAAGACGCAGCTGTTAGACTGGACGTTCTCAAGTCCCAAGAACTCGTGGAGTTCTCTGCTCTCCTACCGACACGTGTACAATTACGACTACCGCCCACTACCAACAAAGGCGCCCATTGCTACGGAGGAAATCAACGACTTCGTGACGACAGACGTAAAGACCATGACCAAGGAGGAGGCGAAGGAGGAGATGAAGGACCACAGCGAAACCGACCAGTTCGCCCTGCCCGACTGTCTGCCGGCTATACCATACGACGTGGCTGTGGAGACAAAAGACCTGCTAAAGAAGAGCTTTTGGGAGATGTAGACGTGATATATAATTAAAAGTAACAATATAGTATACAAATAAAACCGACCTACTCATGAGAATAACAAAGACCTTGGCAGCTGCGCTGCTCTCTATCTGTTGCTCCACAGCCTGCGCACAGCAGGGCGCATGGAGCGGCGACCTCAACGTGATGGGCACGAAGCTGCCACTGGTATTCAACTTCTCGGCTGACGGCTGCACGCTCGACTCGCCGGCACAGGGCGCAAAGGACATCCCGGCGCAGAAGAGCGTGGCGGAGGACGGCACGATAAAGGTGACGGTGGCGATGATTGGCGCTACGTTTGAGGGCAAGATGGAGGGCGACTGCATCAACGGCACGTTCGCGCAGGGCGCACTGCAGCTGCCGCTCACGCTGAAACGCGGAGCGCAGGAGGTGCGCAGACCGCAAACGCCGGTGGCTCCCTTCCCGTACAAGCAGGAGGAGGTGAGCTTCGAGAACGCCGGCTTCCGCTTCGGCGGTACGCTCTGCACGCCTGCCAACTGCACAAACGATACGCCCGTAGTGCTCCTCGTGACGGGCAGCGGACAGCAGAACCGCGACGAGGAGTTGTTCGGACACCGACCGTTCGCCGTGATTGCTGACGCTTTAGCGCGTAACGGCATCGCCTCGCTGCGCTACGACGACCGCGGATGGGGCGACAAGAGCACCGACTTCAGCCGTTTCACCACCGACGACTTCAAGCAGGACGCGGCTGCTGCACTACAACTGCTGCGCCAACGCTTCCGCCGTGTGGGCATCGTCGGACACAGCGAGGGTGGCACTATCGCTCTGATGCTCGCAGCCGAGGGTAAGGCGGACTTCATCGTGTCGCTCGCCGGTATGGCGGCATCGGGCAGAGAGACCCTTCTGCAGCAGAACCGACTCGTGCTGCAGGAGACTGGAATGACGCCCGACGTTGTGGAGACCTACTGCAAGCCTATCGCCCAGGCGCTCGACGCTCTGGCTGAGGGTAAGACCGTAGAGGAGATTAGCGATGCTGATGTGCCGGCGGAGATGAAGCCGGTGTTCAAGAAGACGCTGCAGCAGGGCAACTCGCCCTACATGCGCCATTTTCTGACGCTCAACCCTGCGGCGCTTCTGCCGAAGATAAAGTGCCCGGTGCTTGCACTCAATGGCACGAAGGACACGCAGGTAGATTGCACGCAGAACCTCACAACACTTGAGAAGGGACTCAGCAACTGCCGCCATGACATCAAGAAGGTGGAGGGCGTGAACCATCTCTTCCAGCATTGCCAGACGGGCATCGTCATGGAGTATCAGCAGATTGAGGAAACGATGGCGCCGGAGGTGCTGGGCATAATAACTGAATGGATTAATCGAATTAAGAATTGAGAATTGAGAGTTGAGAGTTCTTGCTTAAGCAAGCGGCAAAGCCGAGCGATGATTTGCTTTATTGTTAATGTTCGATACCTAAGACAGCATCAATTATAGGTAATCATAACTCTCAACTCTCAACTAAAAACTCTCAACTAAAAACAATATGAACGAAACACTAAATGTACTTGAAACCCGCCGCAGCGTGCGCGGTTTCGACCCCGAACGAATGCCGTCCGACGAACTCATCAAAGAGGTGGTTCGCGCCGGCGAGTATGCCCCGACGGGCAGAGGAATGCAGTCGCCACGAATGGTGGTAGTGACTAACAAGGCGGTGCGCGACAAGCTTTCGCAGCTCAACGCCAAAGTGATGGGCGTAGAATCGGACCCGTTCTACGGCGCACCCGTGATAATACTTGTGCTCGCCGACCGCTCGCGACCGACGTATATATACGACGGAACGCTCGTGATGGGCAACCTGATGAACGCAGCGCACGCCGTAGGATTAGGCAGCTGCTGGATTCACCGTGCTCACGAGATATTCGACTCCGTAGAGGGCAAGCTGCTGCTCGCCTCATGGGGCATCGAGGGCGACTACGAGGGCATCGGACACGTAGCCTTAGGCTATGCGCTGAAAGAACCCGCCGAAGCGAAACCAAGAAAGGATGATTATACGATTTGGGTAAAATAAAAAAATAACCGAGAGTTATTTTTTAATTGAGAGTTGAAAATTGAGAGTTGAGAGTTATGATTTGCTTTATTGTTAACGTTCGATGCCTAAAACTGCATCAATCAAAGGTAATCATAACTCTCAACTCTCAACTCTCAACTCTCAACTGTTTAGCAATAACTTGCTAAACCAATTAGCTGAGCTTTGTCTCCGACTCCTCCGACTTCTTAGAAGCAGTCTTGCGAGTTGTGGCGCGCTTACGCTTCGGCTTCTCTTCAGCAGCCTCAGGAGTAGCGGTCTTAACGCCAGCCAGTTCAGGGTCGATCATGATACGACCGCAGTATTCGCACACGATAATCTTCTTGTGCATCTTGATGTCGAGCTGACGCTGTGGCGGAATCTTGTTGAAGCAGCCACCGCAAGCGTCGCGCTGCACGTAGACGATGCCGAGACCGTTGCGTGCGTTCTTGCGGATGCGCAGGAAGCTTGAGAGCAGACGCGGCTCAATCTTTGTCTCCAGGTCAGCAGCCTTAGCCTTCAGCACTTCCTCCTCCTCACGAGTCTCCTGCATGATCTCCTCAAGCTCGTTGCGCTTCTCGGCAAGAGCCTGCTGGCGGTCGGCGATGAGGTCGTTGGTGTGAGCCAGCTCGCGCTTCTTGTCCTCAACCTTCACGTTAGCCTCCTTAATCTTCTTGTTGCAAAGCTCTATTTCGAGGCTCTGGAACTCGATTTCCTTTGTCAGCGTGTCGTACTCGCGGTTGTTGCGCACCTCGTCGAGCTGCTTCTTGTAGCGCTCTACGCTCTCCTCAGCCTCTGCTATCTCGCCCTGCTTCTGAGCGACAGCCTGCTGGAAGTCTGCGATGTCGCCCTCGATGTGCTCCACACGTGTCTTCAAGCCTGCAATCTCGTCTTCAAGGTCCTGCACCTCAAGAGGCAACTCACCGCGCAATGCGCGCTTCTCGTCGATAGCCGAGAGAGTGGTCTGAAGCTGGTAGAGGGTCTTCAGTCTTTCCTCTACTGAAATTTCTGATTCCTTTTTTGCCATAGTCTTTGATATTTTTAAAAATACATTATCGGATTGGTACATGTGTCGGCGATGAAACACTTCACGCCCTCACAACTGTTTTCTATTATCTCGCGGAATATCTCGCTCGTGAACTGCTCGCTCTGATAGTGGCCTATCACCGCTATCTGTATCTGCTGCTCGCGCCCGAAATACTCGTGGTAGTGCATCTCGCCCGTCACGAAGGCGTCGATGCCGGCGCTCACGGCGTCGTCGAGAAGGAACGATCCCGAACCGCCGCAGATGGCAACCGTGCGTATCGGGCGGCGCAGCAGCTCGTTGGTCTGCACACACTCTACACCGAACACGCGCTTGAGCATGATGACGAAGTCGTCGGCGGCAAGCGGTTCGGCGAAACTGCCCACAACGCCCGAACCGTACTCAACGCCGTCCATCTGCTTCGCACTCATAAAGTGCACGTCCTCAAGCCCCATCTTCTCGGCAATCTTGTAGTTGACGCCGCCCTTCGCATTGTCCATGTTGGTATGGAGCGAGAGGATGACGATGCCCTGCGCAAGAGCCTTCATCACGCAACGCTGCACATAGTCCTCACCGGTGAGGCGCGACAGCTTGCGGAAGATGAGCGGATGGTGCGACACGATGAGGTTGCAGCCCTTTTGGGCAGCCTCGTCGACGATACGTTCAGTAACGTCCAGACACAATAATGCCCCTGATACTTCCGCCTCTGTCAATCCAACTTGCAGGCCAGCATTATCCCAGCTTTCCTGCAAGGGCAGAGGCGCGAAACGTTCAAGGGCTTCAATTACTTCCTTTATTTTCACGCTATTCAGCCTTTATGTATGTCGATAGAATTTCTATTTAGAGGTACAAAGTTACTACTTTTTTGGCAAAGCAATAGCTCTGCAGCCTCTTAATTAGAATATTTTAACGACAAACGTAGGAGGCTACGGCATTCTACAGTTACAACTCGACGCTTTCGATGCGCAGTTTGACGAGTCCGGCAGGCACGCGCACTTCCACAACGTCGCCAGCCTGCTTGTTGAGCAGCGCCTGGGCTATTGGCGACTTGATGGAAATCTTGCCCTCGGTGAGGTTCGCCTCATGCGGGTTCACCACCATATACTTCATGCTGCGGTTGTTGGCGATGTTCGTCAGTTCTATGCGGCTGAGCAGTCCGACACGATCGGCTTGCAGACGCGAGCGGTCGATGACGCGTGCATTCTCAAGCACCTTCTGCTTGAAGCGTATCTGTCCTAACAGTCTGCCCTGCTCGCGCTTGGCAGCATGGTATTCGAAGTTCTCGCTAAGGTCGCCCTTGTCACGTGCCTCAGCAATGGCGTCGCGCACACGCGGCAGTTCTACGAGTTCAAGTTCTCTCAGTTCGGCTACAAGCTTGTCGTAGCCCTCTTGTGACATATATTCCATTATAAGTTTTGAGTTTTATCAAATATTCCAGTCGTCGGGATTGCACGTTGCCTCCACTTTGTCTTCAATCTCGTCGGGCAGCGCAGGGAAGAAATCGATGCCCGTGATGCGCTCCACCTCGTCAACCGAGTTGGCATAGTCGCCCTTCGGTCGGTTGCCGTCACCGTTCTTATATATAAAGCCGATAGCCTTCGGTTCGCCCGTCATGCAGAGCACCACCTTGAAGAAGGCATCTGGCACGGAGACGCGGTTCTTGCCGATAGTCTTCTTGCTGTTCTTGTAGAATATCGGACCGCACACGATATACAATGCGCCCTCCTGCTTAGCCCACTTGCGGCACGCCTGCTCCATCTCGTTCCAGTCGCCACGGTTGAGCTGCGGCGCCTGCGGACAGACGTTCGTGAAGAGGAACGACTCGCCCATAGCCAGTGCGCTCCACTTGTTGTCGCCAGCCGGGCACATATGACCGCGGTCGTAGCCAGAGCGCACATAGTCGAAGTCTACAGCACGCGGCTCGGGCACGTCTGTGTCCTCATGAAACTTGGCGTCGCTGCGCTTGCTGCTGCCCGTAAGACGCTTCGGCGTGAGGCACCACGCCACCCAATTTGGCACGCGACGATTGCTGTTATACGACACGGTGTAGCCCATGCGGCGCAGTATCTGTTCGGGCACCGACGTCAGGCGCGCCGGAATCTCCAAGTCTGTGTATTCGCCGCCAGCAACAGCGGTTGCCGCCGACTTCTTGCCGCCGGAAGCGAGACTACTCTCGTCCACTCCGTCGGTTTCTGTGTTCTCAACTATGCCGATAGCCGCTTTGCTCTCGGCAAGCTTTGCGTCCATGCGCTTTGCCACTTCGCCGCAAGAGCAGAACATTGACAGAAGACAGCACGCAACAAGTATTGTTCGTATTTTTTTCATTTTTGAGTTTTGAGTTTTGAATTATGCGCTGCGCGCATTTTGAATTGATGAGTTGTGAATTTTGAATTTTGAGTTTTGAATTATGCGCTGCGCGCATTTTGAATTGAGAATTGAGAGTTGAGAGTTGCAAATTCAAAACTCCTAATTGAATAATTCTTAATCGGCGTAGCCGACAATTCAAAATTCAAAACTCAAAACTCAAAATTCAAAACTCAGCATTTCCTTCAAACTATTTATTCTCCACAGCCGCTCATGCTCATATTCCTCCGTCTTTTCGTGCGCCCAGATGGTGCGGAACGGAACATGCACGGCGTAGGCGCCAATCTGCAACGCAGGGGCGATGTCGCTACGGAAGCTGTTGCCAACCATAAGCAGTTGGGTTGGCGTCACCTCAAGGTCGGAGCACAGATGGTGATAAGCCTCCTTGGTCTTGTCGCTCACGATGCTCACCACATCGAAGAAAGGCGCAAGCCCCGAACGGCGCAACTTGTTCTCCTGGTCGAGCAGTTCGCCTTTGGTGAACACAGCCAGCCGGTATCGGCGTGCGCCATGTGCGTCGGTCAGGTCGTGCAGATAGCGCAGCGTCTCTTCTACGCCCTCAAGCGGTGTGGCATCGAGGTGAAGCAGACTCTTTCCAAGTTCCACTATGCGTCCGATGATGTCGCCCGTAACAGCACCATGACTCACCCGCACCGCATTCTCTACAAGCGAGATAGTGAAAGCCTTGCAGCCGTAGCCCATGTCTGCCATGTTAGCCGTCTCAGTAGCGAAGAGCGCCGCCGACACCTCGTCGCTACAGCCCCACGGAGCAAGCAGTCGGCAGTATTCGTGCTCAACAGCCTCGAAATGGTTCTGCAACTCCCAAAGCGTGTCGTCGGCATCAAACGCAATAGCGCGTATGCCTCGCAACTTGTCGTGCGAGGTACAGCAATCAGTATTGTTCAGCATTTATTTGGTGTTTTTCATTCGTCCGTAAGCATCGAGCGAATAGCGACGCGCCACCTTTACAGCCACCACAGTAGCCACTATTGACGAGCAGAACACGCCGAGCAAGAGTAGCACAAAGAGCACTACAGCGTCGACAACCGTCGAACCGCCCATAATCATTGCCCACATCATTGCCGCTCCGGCGCCTACGGATGTGCCGCCGACCAAAGCGCTTATGCCGCATGCGGCAGCCTGCTGCACAGCACGGCGTGTGAGATAACTCAGTGCCTCATGATGCGTGGCGCCGTTGCCGAGCATATAATAGTAGAACTGGTTGTGATGGCGCAGTCCGGCGTAGTACATCGACATAGAGCGAGCCAACACATCGGCTGTGCCGGTAAGCAGAATGGCGAACACGGGCAGCACGAAACGCGCGCTAAGAGCCGCCAGCGACGTGATGTTGACGAGCAGCAAGCCAGCACCGGTGAGCATTGTGCCGGCGAAGAGACCAGCCAGAACCGGGATGACATAAGACGTAGAGCGCAGACGTGCCCTCACCTTTACCTCAATAGCCGAGTAGAAGAGCATAGCGATGACGAACAGAACGTCGAACACGAAGCTGTCCCACTGCACAAGCCAATAGACAAACAAGGCTATGACACCCACTTTCAGCGCCATAGAGAAGAAGCCTTTCAGCATCTTGCCGAACATATTGACGCCTAAAGTGCCCATCACTACGACGGGTATTATTATGAAAATGACACCGAGTGCCAATGCTATCCAAAGATTTACCATAGCTATAAATGTTTCGTTTACAAGTTAACTCTTTTGTTGCACACCGCAAGCAGGTTCTCGTCGGCTGTAGCCACAATCAAGGCTACGCCCTCCGACCGTTTCTGCTTGATATATCCGGCTACGAGCTGACAGCCAGCCTCGTCCTGATGCGACGTAGGATTATCAAGCAACAGCAACTGGCGTTCGAACATGCCGACAAGCACGAGCGACGCACGCTGAGCCACAGCTTCATCCATCTCGTCGAAGCCTTTCTGCATACAATCGGCGTCTACACCGAGAGCCGAAAGCTCGGCAGCGACAGCCTTCGCCGAATAAGCGTAGTCGGCGTTGGCTTTAATGGCGAACTGACTCTTCGACACCTCCTGCACGGTGAGCCCTTCGAAGTCGAGCGTGTCGGGCTGATAGGCTATGAACTGGCGGAAGTAATTGCCGGTGACGGCTGTAACCGGCTCACCGTCGATGCTCACCCAACCCGACTTAAGCGGTCGCAAGCCGAGCATGGCAAACAGCAGAGCCTTCCGAGCCACAGCATCGCCCGTGACGGCAACCGCATCGCCCGGACGAGCCACGAACGAAACGCCGCTGAAGAGGGTTTCGCCACCATTTGTAGCCGTAGCATCCTTAAATTCAAATATCATTGTTGTTTCGCTTTCTGAGTTTATACGAGGTACAAAAGTACAGAAAACAATTGTAAACAGAAAGCGAATAGCCTAAAAAAACGGCATTAGTTTGTGGTTGTCAAAATGAAGAGTTAATTTTGCAGCTGATTAACCGACAGGTTTTTCAGTAGAGAGAACCGAGCTTAATAAGATAAAGAACTGGTTTTAACATTAAAGAGAACCGGTTTTAACATTATACAAATCAAGTAACAATGAGTTTTTCCACACAAGATATAACCCGCCAGTGGGCTTTGCTGCCTGCGTCGCAGATTGCGGTCGGCGTGAACGAAGCCCTGCATACCAACAGTTCGCTCGTAGTGACGGCTCCTCCAGGCGCCGGCAAGTCGACATTGCTGCCATTGACTATTCTCTCCTCGCTCGGCGAAGGCGAGAAGATACTAATGCTCGAGCCACGCCGACTGGCTGCGCGACAGATTGCGGAGCGCATGGCGCAGATGCTTGGCGAGCAGGTGGGCGAAACCGTAGGATACAGAGTCAGGTTCGAGAGTCGGGTGTCGAAACGTACACGCATCGAAGTGCTGACTGAAGGCATTCTGACGCGCATGATTGTAGACGACGCAACGCTCGACGGCGTGAGCGTAGTTATCTTCGACGAGTTTCACGAGCGCAGCATCAACTCCGACCTTGCCCTTGCGCTGACCCGTCAGGCGCAGCAGATAATACGCCCCGACCTGAAGGTTGTTATCATGTCGGCAACAATCGACGCCAGCAATATATGTGCGGCATTGCAGGCTCCGCTCATAGAGAGCGAGGGCCGCATGTTTCCCGTAGAACTGCATTATGCCGACGAGGACACCGATCCGCACGACATTGCTGCCGCAGCAGCCTCAACAACCATCGAGGCGTACAAGAAATATGAAGGCGACATTCTTGTGTTTCTACCAGGACAGGCAGAGATTGAACGCTGCTTTGAACTGCTCAGCAAGTCTCAACACCTCACCGCATCACCATCTCAACCCATCAACACCTCAACCCATCAACACCTCAACACCTCACCATCTCAACCCATCAACACCTCAACATCTCAACACCTCACCATACACCCCCTCTACGGCAACCTCTCGCCTGAAGATCAGCGCCGCGCCATCGCCCCGTCTGCACCCGGCGAGCGCAAGATTGTGATAGCAACGCCCATCGCCGAGACATCAATCACGATTGAGGGCGTGCGCGTGGTGATAGACGCAGGACTGTGCCGACAAGTAGTGTTCGACGCACGCACCGGACTGAGTCATCTTGAGACCGTGCGCATCAGCATGGACATGGCTACGCAGCGCATGGGACGTGCAGGTCGTGTGGCTGAAGGCGTGTGCTATCGTCTTTGGACGAAAGCGTCGGAGCATCTTATGGCTGAACAACGCAAACCAGAGATTGAAGAAGCCGACCTTGCGCCGATGGTGCTCGACACGGCTGCCTTCGGCGAGAGCAACGCTGAAGCCCTTCCGTGGCTCACCATGCCACCGCGTGCCGGTGTGTTCAAGGCGAAAGAGCTACTCACTGCGCTCGGCGCCATCGACGAGAACGGCAATATAACGTCTATCGGAAAGCGAATGGCTACACTACCCTGCCATCCGCGTATCGCAAGAATGATTCTCGCAACAACCAATCTCACCACCTCAACACCTCAGGGGGTGCACTTGTCTCCGCTCGGCTTTTGCCGCTTGCCAGAGCAAGAAGTGCACCAACAACACCTCACCACCTCAACATCTCACCACAACAACACCTCTTTGGCTTGCGACATTGCGGCTCTGCTCGAAGAGAAAGACCCGCTATCCGAGAGCGGCGGCACCGACCTCACGCTGCGCCTCTCCGCTCTGCGTGCCGCACGCCGCAAGAAGCAGCTGGGCAAATGGCAGCGTATAGCGAAAATTGCAGCCGGGTATCGTCGCATGGCGCACACCGACGAAGATAACCGCGACCCGGCGCCGATGGAGGTAGGACTGCTTGTGGCTTACGCCTATCCTGAGCGCATTGCGCACAGCACGAACAGCATCGGCGGCTATAGACTTGCGAGTGGCGCAAACGTGCAGCTGGACGCTGCCGACCAGCAGTCGGCTCACTCGTGGCTTGCCATAGCGTCGCTCTACAGTGCGCCTGGCACAACGGGCAGAGTGTTTCTCGCCGCACCGATAGCCCCCGATGATCTCGAAAAAGAGTTCGTAAAGGAGGTGGACAACATCGCATGGGACACGAAGCAGGGCTGCGTGGTGATGCAGCGCGAGCAGCGTATAGGCAAGCTCATGCTCAGCCAGAAACCGATACACGACGCCGACAAGGAGCGCTTGAAGGGCATAGTGTGCGAGGCGATGAAAAAAGACGGACTGACGATGATGGCGTGGAGTGAGAAAGCCGTGGAGCAGGTGCAGCGGCGTGTGGCGCAGGTGGCGGCGTGGCATCCCGAAATGGCGTTGCCCGACGTGTCGACAGAACACTTGCTGAGCACCGCCGCCGACTGGCTGCCGTTCTATCTCGAAGAAGGCGGACGCGTGAAGACGAGTGTGCAGGAACTGAGAAAGCTGAACCTTGCAGATATAATATGGAACTTTCTGCCGTACGAGGCGCAGCTGGAGGTAGATCGGTTGGCGCCGACACACATCGAGGTGCCGACGGGTTCGCACATACACATCGACTACCGTTCGGGTGCCGAAGCGCCGGTGCTGAGCGTGCGTCTGCAAGAGTGTTTCGGCATGGAGCGCACGCCGTGTGTCGACGACGGCAGGCAACCGCTTCTTATGGAACTTCTCTCGCCGGGCTTCAAGCCAGTGCAGCTGACGCAAGACCTCGCCAGTTTCTGGCAAGGCACATACTTCGAGGTGCGCAAGGAGCTGAGACGCAGATACCCGAAGCACTACTGGCCCGAAAACCCGCTGGAGGCAGAGGCTGTGAGAGGCGTGAAAAGAAAATGAACAGCTAAAATAATAACATAAAAAGAGTTTTAGTACGCCTTGATGCGGTATATCACGCCAAGCTCCACACGGTCTGTATTATAATCGGTGAGTCCGCAGCGGCGTGTGTAGTCGTACTTGCGACCTGCGTACGAGAGGAACAGGCGGAAGTCCTGCTTCTTCACGGGGAAATACTCCAGACTGCCCACATAACCATAGCTGCGACGATAGTTGTGCAGATGCTCGTATTCGCTCACAGAGGTTGTGCCGTACATACCCTTCAGCTGAAGGTTCCAGGAGGGCGCAAACTGCCAGTCGGTCTTTGCGGTGAGCGTGTGATACTTCACCTTGCCGAAGTGGAACGTTGAGCCAGATTCGTCGTCGTCGACTATTGCGGGCATCAGTTCGGACGTGGCGATGCCAAGCATGTCGAGCTGGTCGAACGCGCCCATATAGTCGAGGTAGCACTGGAACTTTGGCAGGTTGAGCTGCTGACCGAGCGTCACCATGCGGCTCAGCTTGCCCTTTGCAAGCGACTGCAAGCCGCACGACCAGCGCGTGTTGAGCTTTCCGCCGAACATCGATCCGTTCCAGTTGAGGATATAACAGAACGGTGCGCTCGACTTCTTCAACTGCTTCTGCGAGATGCCTTCAAAGACGTATGGCGACGCGCCGTATATGTCGGAGAACTTCTTTTGGTATGTGTTGCTCATCTCGAAGGCGAACTCGTGGTTTGACACGGGACGATAGCTCACCATCACACCAGTCATGAAGTCACCCATATGGCTCACGATGTCCGAGTATTCGTAGACGTATATCGGGTTCTCGTCGAACTCGTATCCGCCCCACAGCTGCGCCAGTTTGCCGCCGGCAACGGTGACTTTGTCGTTGATGTTGTAGCCCACCATCATGATGTCGGTAGCCTCGGCGAAGTTGTCAAAGCTCTGTCCCTTTGCCGACTTGTTAAGACAGTGGCGCAGACGATAGAAGAGCTTGTCGTTGATGGTGCCTTTGAACTCGAGACGCAGCTGGCGGTTGGCAAATCGCGACTCCCACTGGTCGGTACGGCTGTCGTGCTCCGACTTCACCGAGCCGGCGAAGTTGACGTAGATATTGAAGGCGTCGTGACGTTTCTCGAGCTTAGTGATGCGCTCGGCTATCGACTCGAAGCCCGCGTCGTTGCCGCCCATAAGCGTGTTGTTACCTTGAGCTGAAGCGCCCACCGAAAAGAAAAGTGAAGTTATTGCAAGCAAAAACCGTTTTTTTGTTCTTACGCTAAACATATTAGGCTATTATGAAATGATAAAGATGAGTTGTTAAATAAATTGTTGCTTTATTGAAATGTATTACAAAAGTACAAAAAAATATTGAATAACATTTCTTTTGCCAAAAACAATCGCTCGTTTCAGATTTTTTCTGTAATTTTACACTCTTAAAAACAATATAAATTGCATTAATACAGAATATGAAAAGCTTACTTATAGAGGACACTACCGTAGACGAGCGCATGCAGATTGTAAAGGAAGCGCTCGGCGGATTCGGCAACTGCGACTGCGAAGGCATCGACATGGACGATATGTACGACGACTATATCTTCGGCAGACGCGAACTGGCTGACATCAACCGTGAGTTCAGTCAGCAGCACGCTGGCGCCGTAAAGGCTGAAGACCGCGAAAAACCTTCGGGATGCGTAATGCACTAAACAGAAAACAACAAAAAACATACAACGAACTATAGGAAAATGGAACTGATACTGAAATACTTCCCCAATCTGAGCGACACTCAGCGCGAGCAGTTCGCTGCATTGAAGGCGCTCTACGAGGACTGGAACAGCAAGATTAACGTCATCTCGCGCAAGGATATGGACAACTTCTACGAGCATCACGTGCTCCACTCGCTCGCCATCGCTCACGAGATTCGCTTCCGCGAAGGCACTAAGGTGCTCGACCTCGGCACGGGCGGCGGCTTCCCTGGCATTCCGCTCGCCATTATGTTCCCCGATTGCCAGTTCAAGCTCATCGACCGCACGGGCAAAAAGATTCGCGTGGTGAACGAGGTGGCGCAGGCTATCGGACTGAAGAACGTGGTGGCTGAACAGCTTTCGGGCGAAGAGGAGAAGGCGCAGTACGACTTTGTGGTGAGTCGCGCTGTGATGCCTCTGCCCGACCTCGTGAAGATAATAAAGAAGAACGTGAACCGCAAGAACCAGCACAACGCGCTGCCTAACGGACTAATCTGCCTTAAGGGCGGCGACCTGCAGGCTGAGACAAAGCCGTTCAAGAACATCGTGAGCCTCACCGAGATTCACGACATGTTCAAGGAGGAGTGGTTCAAGGAGAAGTATCTTATTTACTTACCGCTTTAAAAAGTAAAAAAGTAAAAAAGTAAAAGAGTAGAAAGGTCTACAAAGGCCTAAAGAGGCTTAGAAAAGGCTTAGAAAGGCATAAAGAGGCTTATCCCCCAAAAAAGAAAAGAAACAATGCTCAATATAGAAACATTCACATGCAACATGCTGCAGGAAAACTGCTATGTTGTAAGCGACGAGACAAAGGAGTGCGTGATTATCGACTGCGGTGCATACACCGAGGCAGAGAAGCTCGCCATAGAGAAATATATCAACGAGAACGAACTGCGCCCCGTGCATCTTATCGCTACGCATGGTCACCTCGACCATAACTTCGGTGACGCTTTCATCACCAGCACATACGGATTGCCGCTGGAGCTCGACGCGTCTGACGAGGCTTACGTTCGCGCTGCCGACAAGCAGGCTGCGTTCTTCGGTATAGCTCTCACAGAGCCTATCGCTTCGGACATCAAGCCGTTCACAGCTGGTGCTCACCTCAGGTTCGGTTCGCACGACATCGAGGTGATCGAAACACCGGGACACTCGATGGGCAGCGTGGTGCTCTACATCAAGGACGAGCGCGTGGCCTTCACCGGCGACACTCTCTTCCGCGGTTCTATCGGCAGAACCGACTTCGAAGGCGGCAGTATGCTGATGATTATACAGAGTCTGCGCATGTTCGTGCAGTTCCCCGACGACATCACATTGCTGCCCGGTCACGGACCGAAGACAACAATGGGATACGAGTTGGCGCATAATCCGTACTTGGACCGATAAATGAAGGCAGAAAAGATAATTCTCGGCATCGACCCTGGCACGAACGTGATGGGATACGGCGTGCTGCGAGCAGTGGGCAACAAAGCCGAAATGCTGCACATGGGCGTGATAGACATGCGCAAAGACCACGACCCGTACTTGCGTCTGGGCAAGATTCACCAGCAGGTGACTGCCATTATCGACCGTTTCCTGCCCGACGAGATGGCTATCGAGGCTCCGTTCTTCGGCAAGAACGTGCAGTCGATGCTTAAGCTCGGACGTTCGCAGGGCGTGGCTATCGCGGCTGCCGTGGGCCACAGCGTACCCGTACACGAGTACGCACCGATGAAGATAAAGATGGCGATAACCGGACAGGGTCAGGCTTCGAAGGAGCAGGTGGCGGCGATGTTGCAGCGCCTGCTGCGCATTGACACCGAAGAGATGCCGAAACTGATGGATGCTACAGACGCCTTGGGCGTAGCCTACTGCCACTTCATGCAGCAGGGCAATCCCGTAAGCGACACGCACTATAGCGGATGGAAAGACTTCATCAACAAAAACCAGGACAAGGTGAGCCGCATCGGTCATTAAGCACGTTATCTATAATAAAATACACGTTTTATATAAATAAACAGAAAGCAAGTATGAAGAAACTGTTTTTAATATTGGCTCTCGTATGTATGTCGGTGGGCGCTTCGGCTCAGGAGATATACAACGAAGTGAAGAGAATCGAGAAAGAGGTGAAAGCTTTCGCTAACGACACCTCAAAAGATCTGGAAGCACGCAAGGTTGCTACCTTCAAATACGACGCCATCTTCTATCTTATCACAAAGGGCAGTCAGGAAGAACGCTTCAGCGAGTACGAACTTGGCGTGCAGACAAACGCTATGATCGAGTTCGTGAACCTCTTCGTGAGTCGTCTTAGCGAGATAAAGAAGGATAAAGATAAGGAGATGCTGAAGGCAAAGTTCCGTACAGCCACAATCAACAACTCGCTCTTCAACGATGTTGATAAAGAAGTGATATACAGCTATGTTGACAACGAGAACTACATAACCCAGTTCTCACTCGACACAGACTGGCCGAAAGCTTTGGCTGAGGTTACGGGCAAGTAATGCTCGGACATCCCGAATATATTAAGGGTGTATCAAAACTCTAAGTTTGCAGTTTTGATACACCCTTTTTGTTTTATTATACGTCAACGTCCGCCTTCAGGACTTTCTCCGAACAGACGTAGCTGACATTCTGTAGTGTTATCTCTTTCCACCATTATATTATTTATTGTACGCGCGTACATTGTTCTTTCGCCCGACTTTGCAGCAATCTTCAATGTGAGTGGTTTGCCGTCGGCGTGTGGAAAGGTATAGAGTTCGTAAACCGACTTGCCTTTGTATGCTGCGGGCTCAACGCTGCATACTTCGGTCTGACGCGAGTTTACATTGCCGCCGCCGGTGGACGGATCGAGCGTACTGCTGCCACCTGTGTAGAAGAACTGGAGCGAGTCTATTTCCTGAGGTGTGGCGTCGTTGATGGCTACACGCAGCTTTGCTACGACACGCCGCAGCGTTATGTCGTACGTACAGTTGCCGTTTACGTCGTACTGGTCGTAAAAGCAATAGGTATCAGTAAGCTTGTTCTTCTTGAACGTCACGGTGTTCAGCTTGGAGATGGTAGGCGCATCTTTGCCGTTCTCGGCTACGAACACGAAAGAATACGTACCTTTGGGCACTGCCAGCGCCACTTTTCCGAAGTCTTTGTCGGTACTGAGTTGCGTAATGGTGCGGTAGTTGCAGCGCTCACCGTCGGCATCGAACACCGAAAAGCTCAGGCGCTTGCACACATCTCTCAGCGCCGTAGACCCTGCACTTGCCGACTCTACGCCGAGAACATTGAAGCGTACGGTGACGGTCTTCGCCTTGTCGCCCTTATTGTCCTTATCGTTCTTGTTGTCAACCACAACATCTTCTGTCTCTTCGCCGTCTTCTGCAAACGGCTTTTCGCAAGAAGCTCCGACAAGCATTACGGCTGCGATGAAGAACCGCACCAAAACATTCTTTATATTCATAGGTTGTAGTTTAAAAGGTTTGTATCAAGGCTGCAAGTGGTAACTATCTTTGTCGTTACCACTTGGGCTTTCTTCCCTTATAGCCGCCCTTCTTGTTGTCGCGACTGTTAGGATTGCTGCGATTGTCGCGAGCATTATAGCCGTTGCGAACGTCTCTGTTGTTACCAGAACGAGCGTCTCTTCCGTTATATCCGTCACGAGCATCGCGACCCTCGCGAGCGTTGCGGCCCTTGCGAGGTTCGCGTGAGTTGAACTCATCTCTATTGTCGCGGTGTTCGAACTCGGGGCGTCGGTTGTTGCCGAAGTTGCGGCCATGATTAGGTGCTGGCACACCGGCGTAGAGTTTCTGAATGAGGTCTGCCCTGCCGATGCGGCGCAGTTCCTGCTCGATAGCTCGGCGCTCCTCGGGTTTATACCAGAAGAAGAACTGGCGCTGTGCGAGTTTCTCGCGCGGAGTCTTGGCGCTGAACACCGGTTCCAGAGTATAAGGGTCGTAACCCGTATACCAAGTCTCGGTGCTGACGGTCATAGGCGTAGGCGTGAAGTCCTGAACCTGCTCCAGATGGAAGTCGAGTTGCTTTGTGAGCACCGCAAGTTCGGCCATATCCTCCTCACGGCAGCCAGGGTGCGAGCTGATGAAGTAAGGAATTATCTGCTGGTTGAGATGCTCCTCACGGTTGATGCGGTCGAAGATGCACTTGAACTCGCCGAAGAGCTTGAACGACGGCTTGCGCATGAGCTTGAGTACCGCATCTGACGTATGCTCTGGCGCCACCTTGAGGCGTCCGCTCACGTGCTTGGTGATTAGTTCGCGTGTGTACTGGCGTGCTACGGCGTTGATAGCCTCGTCCTTGCTGCGATGGAGCAGCAGGTCGTAGCGCACACCGCTGCCGATGAAGCTCTTCTTGATGCCGGGCAGAGCGTCGACGGCGTGATAGATCTCGAGCAGCTTAGAGTGGTCGGTGTTGAGGTTGGGGCACACCTGCGGATGGATGCACGACGGGCGCTTGCAGACGGCGCAGGCTTTCGGGTTGTTGCCGTGCATGCCGTACATGTTAGCCGACGGACCGCCGAGGTCGGAGAGGTAGCCCTTGAAGTCGGGCATCTCTATCACCTTCTTCACCTCCTCCACGATGCTGCGCTTCGATCGGCACGCAATGAACTTGCCCTGATGCGCAGAGATTGTGCAGAAAGCGCAACCGCCGAAGCATCCGCGATGCAGATTGACCGAGAACTTTATCATCTCGTAAGCCGGTATGCGCTTGCCCTTATACTTAGGATGCGGCAGTCGGGTGTAAGGCAGGTCGAACGAGCGGTCGAGCTCTTCGGATGTCATAGGCGGATAAGGCGGATTGACAACGGCGTACTTGTTGTCGACAGCCTGCAGCAGTCGCTGCGCGTGCATCTTGTTCGACTCCTCCTCGATATGTCGGAAGTTTTCTGCCTGCGCCTTCTTGTTGCGCAAGCACTCCTCGTGACTGTGCAGCACTATGTCGTCGGCGCCAATGCCGTTAGGAACCTCGTCCTCGCGGCAGAGATAAACAGTCTGCGGAATGTCGTGAACGGCGCTGATTGGCAAGCCTTCGGCGAGGTTGCGACAGAGCTCAACGATAGGTTTCTCGCCCATTCCGTAGATTATCATATCGGCGCCCGAGTCGCAGAGTATGCACTTCTGCAGCGAGTCCTTCCAGTAGTCGTAGTGCGTCAGGCGGCGCAACGACGCCTCGATGCCGCCGAGCACGACGGGCACGTCGGGGAAAAGCTGCTTCAGAATCTTAGTATATACAATGGTAGGATACTCCGGGCGGCAGTCGTGACGACCGTCCGGACTGTACGCGTCTTCGGAGCGCAGGCGCTTGCCGGCTGTGTATTTGTTCACCATCGAGTCCATGCATCCCGGCGCTATTCCGAAGAACAGATTGGGGCAACCCAGCTTCTTGAAGTCGCGGAAGTCGCCGTGCCAGTCGGGTTGCGGAACGATAGCCACGGTGTAGCCCGCGGCCTCAAGTGTACGACCAATCACTGCGGCGCCAAACGAGGGATGATCCACGTAGGCGTCGGCAGAAAAGAGAATGACGTCGACGGAATCCCATCCACGCAGTTCGATTTCTTTCTTTGTAGTAGGCAGCCAGTCGGTGAGCCTGTATTCTTTCATTGTATATTGTTTTCGTTATTAAATAGCCCGCAGGGAGATTACTGTGCGTTCTCCGCCGGAGCTTCTCCTTCTGCTTCTTCCTCTGCGTGAGCCGCAGCCCACTCGCGGTAGAGCGCAATGAGGTTCTGCAGTCCGAGAGCCTTCATATTGTTGTTGTAAATCACGTCGAGGCAGAGGTCGAGCAGATTCTTGTCGTTCTCAACGGCGTTCTCCAAGAGCGAGCGCACGTGGAACTTCAGTTTGTCGAGCACAGGCTCGTCTACGAATCCGTTACTGTCTACCAATGCGTCGAGCAGCGAATACTTTCTTATTGTCTCGAGATGGTTATCACTAATCTCCACACTTCTTGTGCCTGAGGCGTTTGCTTGAATTTTATACATGGCAATTCGTTTTTTGGTTATTATTACAAAATTAATTAAAACGGCTGACATAACCAAAACAATTCGTTTTTTTATCGAATGAATATACGATATAGCCTAAAGAGGCTTAATTTATGTAAAAAAAAGCGTCCGATATACCTCCACATATAATAGTTTTATTACTTTTGCAACATAATATAATACGATTATGAAGAAATTTTTGATAATGTCAGTAATGCTCATGGCAAGCGTATGCTTCGCTATGGCTCAGCAGAATCAGGCTTCGATCAAGTTCGACAAGATGATTCACAACTTCGGCACATTCTCTGAGAGCCAGCCTACACAGAAGTGCGTGTTCACCTTCACCAACGTAGGTACAGCGCCGCTCATCATCAACCAGGCTGTGGCAAGCTGCGGATGCACCATTCCTTCGTACACCAAGGCTCCTATCAAGCCGGGCGAGAAGGGCGAGATAAAGGTGACATACAACGGCACCGGAGCGTTCCCCGGCCACTTCAAGAAGACTATCACCGTGCGCACCAACGGCGTAACAGAGCTGACACGCCTCTACATCGAGGGCGTGATGAGCGAGAACAAGAAATAAACATACAAGCATTATAAACCTATACTGGGTGGGGAGAGAAACAAAAAGACGTTCTGCTCCCCACCCTTTTTCATTTAAACACGTACACTTATGATATTCTATTTCTCAGGAACCGGCAACACGAAGTGGGCTGCAAGCAAGACAGCCGAAGCGCTCGGCGACCAACTCATCGACATAGCTGCAACGCTGAAGCACTCCGACGGCGGTAGCACGTTCTGCTACGAACTGAAAGACGACGAACCGATAGGCTTCTTCTTCCCCGTACACGGATGGCGACCGCCATTGATAGTGAAGGAGTTCGTAAGCCGACTGCGCCTCAATCAGGCCGACCGCTTCTGCTACGTGGTGTGTACGGCGGGCGACAACGTGGGCGAGGCTGTAGACATTCTGGAGAAAGACCTGGCGGCGGTGGGCATCACCGTGCACAGCGCAATATCGCTCATCATGCCCGAGTCGTACGTCGGACTGCCGTTCATGGACGTAGACAAACCCGAGAAGGAGGCGAAGAAGAAGCGCGAAGCCGACGAGAAACTCTCACGCTTCATCGAAGACATACGCCAGCGACGCCACGGCGTGCGCGACATCCTCATCGGCAACTGGCCGCGCATCAACAGCCGCCTCATCGGCGATGTGTTCATACGCTGGATTATCAAAGACACGCCGTTCCGCGTTGACCCCAACCGCTGCATCGGCTGCGGACTCTGCACGCGTAACTGCCCAGTGGGCGACATGGCTATGGACGAGAACAAACACCCGGTATGGCTGCACAACGGCAAGTGCCTCTCGTGCTTCGCCTGCTACCACCACTGCCCCACAAGAGCTATAGAATACGGCGGAAGAACAAAGGGAAAAGGACAATACTACTTTGAAAAAGTAAAAAAGAGCGTTTAAAAATAAAAGAGTAAAAAAGTAAAAAGGTAAAAAGGGCGTTTAAAAGTAAAAAGACTTATCTATAATAAAAAAGTGGCGGAGGTCTCCGGCCTCCGCAGCAGTCAATTCAACACATTAATCGTTATAATCACATGTGTTATTGCTTGCTGCGGAGGCCGGAGACCTCCGCCACTATTATCAGACGGCGTTCGCCGTTCGCCTACAAATCAATATTCTCTTTCTCCGAAGATATACGTGCCTACGCGCACCATCGTAGAGCGACACTCGGCAGCGATGTGATAGTCGTGACTCATTCCCCACGAACGCTCGCAGAAAGCGTCGTCGTCGGCAAAGTAGCGCGCCTTCACCTCGTCGAAGAAGTCGGCTGCAAGCATGAACTCCTTGCGTATGAGGCTCTCGTCGTCTACGTGCGACGCCATCATCATCAGTCCGCATATCTGCACGTTATGCAGCTCGCGCCATTCGCCGCCCTCAAGCAGTTCGCGACACGCATCGAGCGACAGTCCGTACTTGGTCTCCTCCTCGGCAATGTGCAGCTCGAGCAACACCTTTATAGTGCGTCCGTGCGCAGCAGCCTGCTTGTTTATCTCGCGCAGCAGCTTCAGCGAGTCTACAGCGTCGATCATCGAGATGTACGGCGCTATATACTTCACCTTGTTGGTCTGCAGATGTCCGATGAAATGCCACTCAATGTCCTTCGGCAGCACCTCCACCTTGCGCGACAGTTCCTGCTCGCGACTCTCGCCGAACACGCGCTGTCCGGCGTCGTACGCTTCCTTTACGTATTCGGCAGGATGAAACTTACTGACAGCCACAAGTCGTACGCCTTGAGGGAGGCTGTCCGTCACCTCACGAAGTCTGTTTGCAATGCTCATACCTTACGGAGTTATTTGTTGATTGTTAGTATTTAACGTAGGAGGCTACGGCTTTCTTGCCGTAGCCATTGCATACTTGCGATGTTAACGAAGGAATGTCGTAAGCTCTACTGTTTGTTGCGATGCCTACAGCAGAAATGCCGTAGGCTCCTATAGTTCGCTATGCTTTAGCCTTCAAACTCGGGCTTGTCGTTCTTCTCTTCCTTCTTAACGGGCGCGTTGTGCTCAAACACGTCCATGATTTTTGTCTCAGAGATGTTGACAATTACATAGTCGATGGCTGTCTTGTCCATTGAGTCCTCGATATTCTTCACTGCTGCGTTGAAGTTAGCAGCCTGCACGAGGAAGTTAACAGCCGAACGCTTCTCCTTGCCAGTCTTCTCGTCGATAATGATGAACGAAAGCTTAGCCTTGTACCAGTGGTCGTCGGTTTCAGAGTCGCTGAAGAAAATCTCGCCATAAGCAGCCGGACTGATAGCCTTCACCTCAAATTCGCCCGTAGCGAACGGCTCCATCTCCTTGGTGATAGTCTCTTCAGCCTCGCCAAAAGTCAAAGCGTCTACTACATACAACTCACTTACCTTCTTCTGTCCATCCTCTGTCTGACGCTCGTAGCGTACTGTGGTTTCAAACCAGTTTGCTGTTCTTGATCTCATTATTCTTTTACGTTTATTGTTTTCAATCACTTTAATTACGGACGGCAAAAGTA
The DNA here is from genome assembly GCF_019052365.1 of Leyella stercorea. Taxonomy (GTDB): domain Bacteria; phylum Bacteroidota; class Bacteroidia; order Bacteroidales; family Bacteroidaceae; genus Prevotella. The sequence goes on along the minus strand of NZ_JAHQUY010000007.1, from coordinate 149 downwards.
ATAATTAATTCTGAGATACGGAATAAACACGCCTGATAAATAATAATTTTTAATCACAATGGAGCCGCAGGATGGGCTCACCCGATATATCTAGGGGGAAAGCTTTTTGATTCTATAGAAAATTTATACCTTTGTGCCATGAACAATCA
>NZ_JAHQUY010000069.1 GCF_019052365.1 Leyella stercorea | reverse complement strand
AACTTATCGTGAGACTTTACATGGTAAAAGCATAGGTTTTACTGGGTAAAGTCTCAAGAGTTACAGTGTAAAGTCTCACGAAAAGTTTGTAAAAGCTATCGTTTTACACTGAAAAGTCTCAATTTTTATTGCCTTTCATCCTACTTTCGCCTTTTTAAACCTAAAAACGCGCCTCTCATTTCTCTAGAATGAACTTTTTCGCGGAGGTGACTTGTACTATATTTGCATGGGGTTAAGCGGATTACAAAAAAGTTTTTTTTGAGAATTTTTCGGATTAAACGGATGCTAATATAGGAGGGTATGGCATCCCTGCCGTACCCACGCAGCCACTAACCTCCAGGGGGTGCAGCTGTCTCAGCTGCACCAACAAAGCAGACGGCATTCATTTGCCTGATTGGTGCACTTCTTGCTCGGTTGGTGCACCTCTTGCTTGGTTGGTGCACTTGAGACAAGTGCACCCCCTGAAAATAGCATCCGCCTTATGTCAAACAACGGATTTATCGGATTAAACGGATTTGTTGGCGGCGTAATTATCTGATTAAACGGATTCTAATATAGGAGGGTATGGCTTTCCTGCCGTACCCACGCAGCCACTAACCTCCAGGGGGTGCAGCTGTCTCAGCTGCACCAACAAAGCAGACGGCATTCATATGCCTGATTGGTGCACTTGAGACAAGTGCACCCCCTGAAAATAGCATCCGTTTAATCTGCTTGTTTATTCAACGCACCCATCGAATCCGTTTAATCTGTTTAATCCGCTGTTAAAATTCCACAGCAAGAAAATCCGTTTAATCCGCTTTCAATTCATCGCACCATAACCATCTGTGTGCATCTGTGATATCCGTGGGAGAACATAGCAGCAGAAGGTTCTGTGAATTCGGCGTGTTCTGTGGGAGAATAATAATACAGAAGGCTGCGTGGGTACGGCAAGAATGCCGTACCCACAAGGGGTGCACTTGTCTCCGCTCGTCTTTGCCGCTTGCCAGAGCAAGAAGTGCACCAACGTAGTAAAAAGTGTACTTCTTGCTCGATTGGTGCACTTGAGACAAGTGCACCCCCTTGGAGGCATTCTACAACCCTACGCCCCACTTCTTCAGCTGCTCGAAGTCGATATCGGAGAAGCCTGCTTGCTTCAGCGTTACGGAGCGGTTGTGGTCGTTGAGGTAGCGGCGGGCGCCGCAGCGGTATGTAGGATTGGCGAGCGAGAGCGGCATCACGTCGGCAACGCACGGCGCACTGATGCCTGCGATGGAGAGCATCGTCGGGAATACAGACGCACTCGACTGCACATCCTTCGCGCGGTTGGCGTTGAGCGCCGACACAACAGCAGGATACTCCGCACGGTAGGACGCCGAGGTCCAGACAAGGAGCGGCACATGTATGCCGTGCGACGCCGGCGTGGGCGAAGCGTGCAGGAAGCGCTTGCGATAGTCGTCGAAGATATTCTCGCCGTGGTCGGACGTGTAGAGCATTGCCGCCTGCGCCCCACTCTTGCCGAGCATCGTGATGATGCTGTGCAGCACGAAGTCGGTCTGACAGATGGTGTTGTCGTAGGCGTTGATGAGCTGAGCGCGGTTCTTCGGCTCAGCCTCCGTCGGCGTGTCGGGCAGGAACTTGGCGCGACTCTGCGGATAGCGGTCGCGGTAGTTGAAGTGCGAGCCGTACGTATGCAGCACAATCAGCTCCTTCTTGCGTTTCTTGGCGAGGATGTTCTTCACGTAAGGCAGCAGACGCTCGTCGCTGGTCTGCGCCGTCACGTCGCCAGTGATGACGCTAACAGCCGAGCGGATGAACACGAAGTCGTCAGCCTCATCACCGAAGAAGTCGATGAACAAGTGGTTGGGCTGCTGGTTGGAGATGAACGAGGTGTGGAAGCCTGCCTCGCGGAACGCCGTGATGAGGCTCTTCTCGCGGTACAGACGTGCGTGGTTCTCGGCAGAAGCCGCTGCGAGCAGCATCGGCACACTCTTGTGCGTGGTGTTCGACTGCGAGAGCACATGGCGGAACACGCTGAGTCCGTCGGTCTTTGAGAGCAACGGATTGGTCTCGCGCCCGTAGCCGTAGAGCTGGAAGTTGTCGGCGCGTGCCGTCTCGCCAATGACGAGCACGTACACCTCGGCAGAGTCGGCGTCGTGAGCCGAGCGGGCGTTGAAGCGGAAGGAGGCTACATCCTTGCGGTAGTCGGCTACGCGTCCGCTCTCGCGGCAGGCGAGGTAGAGGTTGTAGAAGATGTTGGCGGGATAGACATGGTCTTCGGCACGATAGTCGAAGTCGCTGTCCTTAGGATAAGCCGCATAGCACAGCGCTATAAGCACGGCGCCCGCAGCCATGCCGCACCATGAGTAGCGGCGCACACGCTTGAGGAACGCTACGTCCTCGGTGCGATGGCGTGCCCACGACATTGCGGCGAGCACGAGCAGCGGCAGGTAGAGGATGAACACGGTAGCAACGGCGGGCACGAGGTTGTTGAGCAACTCCATCGCCTCGCCGGGGTTGGTGGTGACGAGGTTGAGGAACATGTCGACGGCTATCACGCCGCGACCGAAGAGGTAGAGCAGCACTATCTGGAAGGCTGCGAAGAAGACGATGAGGAAGAGGAACCACACCTGGCGTCCCGTCTTCTTGGAGAGCGTCATGAGCAGCGCGTAGAGCGATACGGGCAGCACGACGTTGGCTACGCAAGCCAACACGGGCATGTGCTCGGTGAAGCAGAGCGCCACGTTGGGGACAGCGAGCGAGAGCACGATGTAGAAGAAGAGGAAACGGGGAGAGGTCAAAAAACCTATTATCTTTTTCATAAGAATATAGTTAGCCGTAGCGGAGGTCTCCGGCCTCCGCTACGAAAGAATTAAAACGCTTCGTTGATATTGAATATAAAGCTGTGTTGTCCCGACTTACCGAAGCCGTAGTCGAGTCGCACGTTGACATTCTTCTTGAACTCCCAGCGGTAGCCCACGCCCATGTTCGGCAGTATGTGCTTCCACTCTATCTTGCTGAACTTCGGGAAGATGGTACCGGCGCCTACCCATGCCACCACGCCGTTGCGCTTCCACACATGCTGTCGCAGCTCTACCTGCGCCTCCATCTTATGGTTGTCGCGGTAGCGGCCCTGGTAGTAGCCGCGCATCGAATAGCTGTCGCCGAGCTGCGCGAGCATCGACCACTCCACATCGCCGAAGTTGAGCTGCGTGCGGAAGTCGGCAGCGAGCGTAGCGCCGCGCCACAGATGCGTGTAGCCGTCGATGCGGAAGTCGGTGGTGTAGGAGTTGTACTTGTTGCCGATGAACTTCGGGCGCATCAGCTGCATGAACTGGATGTACATGCCTCGCTTCGGCGCCGTGAGGTTGTCGCGCGTGTCGTAGATGGCAGTCACGCCCGCACCGAAGTTGAGCGTCTCGGGGCGTTCGCCGCCAAGCAAGTCGACGCGGTCGAACTTAGTGCCGCGCACATAGTCGAAGTCGACGGTCGGACCGATGAAGAGGTTGTCGGCGGTGCGTATCAGCCAGTCGGCTTTGAACTGCGCCTGCCAGCGCTTCATCTTGCTCTTGTTGGCGTCCTGGTTGCCCATGTCGTAGCCCCATCCCCAGATGTAGCACGGGAAGGAGTAGAAATAGACCGTGTAGTTGAGGCGGTGGGTGTCGCGCGGGAACTTATGTGTGCCGCGCACGCCGAGCATGTAGAAGCCCACGGTAGAGACGTCGCCGAAGAGCGACACGTTGCTCGGAGCCGAGAGCGAGTCGGCAGGGTCGGAACGGTAGAGACCGGCAGCCACGAGTCCGATGCCGAACTTGGTGTCGGAGCTGTAGTGGGGTCCGCCTATCACGCTGAAGTCGAAACGCTTGTTCTTCTTCTCCTTGTTGGCGTCGTTGAAGTAGGCAAGGAAGCGGTTGAAGAGACTCTTCTTCGGCTTCGCCACCACGGCGGTGTCGGCAGCCCAAGGCACGTCTGCGGCAGACGCCACAACTACTGCGGTAGTGTCAAAACAGAACGGCTCTGTAGCCCGAGCGGGCTGCAGAGCTATCGTAAAGAGTAAGAAAAGAATCGCTTTTAAGGGGCGCATAACCTCATGTTTTTAAATTAATAATAGAGTTGACAAGGATATCTCAACACCTCACCATCTCAACATCTCAACACCTTTAATACACCAGTCCTACGTTGTCTACCCAGAAGGTGTTGCCCACGGTGCCTACGTAAGCACCGCCGTGGCTCGACGAGAACTGCAGCACGATGTGCGTCGGTGTGGCGTCGGCATCAGCCCAGCCGGTTTCCTTCACAATCACGCTCTTGCCCTTAGAGTTGCGAGCGTAGTCGGTAGAACGCAGACCCATCATCGAAGCGTCGTAGAACGACTTGCCGGTGATGTTGCCGTAGTGAATCTCGTAGGTGGCGTCCTCAACCCATCCATTGGTCGACTTGCCGTACTTTACCACTACGGTGCCCACGCGCTGCGCGGTGATGTTGCCATGCGCATCCTCGTGGCGACGCTGCAGAAGCAGAAGAGCCACGCAGTAGTCTTTGCCATGCACGGTCGTCACCTTAGAGAAACCGGTCTGACGGATGCGGTTGGCGTTGCCCGGCACATGCACACGGTAGTCGAAGCGCAGAGCCTTGGGACGATGAGTGAACGGTATGCCGAAGTTAAGCGCCTTCGGGCCTTCCTTCGTGCCGGTGATAGGCTCCTTCATGTCGCCGAGGAAGATGCTGCCGGCGGCGAGCACCTTAATATTAATAAGACCAAGCACCTTGCAGGTCTCGATGTGGGTGGTCATTTTGACGCAATGTCCCGATCCGCGGTTGTCGCGATACACCGAATTGTTGGTCTTCGTGATGCCCGAAACCTTAGCCATCACGTTGCTCGTGCCCCAAGGCGATCCGCCGAGGTTCACGTATGGGTTGTTGCCCTTCAGGGCTCTGTTTGGTCCAATCTCGTAGAGTGTCTTTGTATTGCCGCCGATAACAGCCGACTCGTGAATCTGGCGTGTCACCCATGTGTCGAAATTGCCGTACTTGAACAATACGAACTTTCCTTCCGCACTGGCTGAAAGACTACATAAAACGCAAAGCATTGTCACAATGCTGCTCTTGAACATTAATTTTTTCATCTCCTAATTATTATATATGTTGTTACTGTTTCATTACAACTGATGTTGCAGTTTCAATGACTACTACTATTACAGTTTGGTTGCAAAGCCGTTAAAAGCCTTGTCGTTAGGCGCAAAGATATACAAAAAAGGCAAATGCGAAAACTTTTTTATCACAAAAGTTTTCCATTTGCCTTAATATTTAATGTCTGTCAACACTTCGAAAGAAATAAGGACGACTTTTAGTAGCTTTTAAGCCAATACGTTTTACTTGCCCGTAATCACTTCTACCGCCTTGCTCACGATGTGGTTCTGCTCGTTCATCAGGCGGAAGTATTCGTTCATATCCCAAATGTCGCGGGCTATGAGCGCCTTCAGTTGCAGACGCAGCATGGGGAGCGTACGCTGGCGCTCGGCGTCGTCGCGAGGCTTTACCTTCTGGCGCTCGGCTTCAGCAAAGAGCGTGTCAACCATCGCCTGCGGCACCTCGAAACGCTTCATGTAGTCGTCGAACTTCGCGTACTTTGCCTTCAACTCGTCGCGGTGGTCCTCAACGTATCGCAGCGTTGTGTTGATAACGAGCGAGCGGGCTACGAGCTGGCGGTGGAACGCTGTGTACTGTGTGGTGTCGAGCGGCACGAACACGTCGGGCATAATGCCTCCGCCGCCATACACCGTGCGGTGCTTGCGCAGGGTGTAGCAGCGCAGCGAGTCGTTGAAGTGTATCGAGTCGGCAGAGTAGAGTTCGCCGTGCTTGAAGCGCTTCTCTATATCCTGCGCGTAGTCTTCCTTCTCGCCCTTCTCGTAGGGCTTCTGTATGCAGCGGCCCGAGGGCGTATAGTAGTGGGCTACGGTGAGACGTATCATCGAACCGTCGTCGAACTCGATAGGACGCTGCACCAAACCCTTGCCGAACGAGCGGCGGCCTATCACGGTTCCACGGTCCTGGTCTTGGATGGCGCCGGTGACGATCTCGGCTGCCGACGCCGAATACTCGTTGATGAGCACGCATACCTTGCCTTTCTCAAGGCGACCGCCGCCACCTGCGTTGTACTCCTGGCGCTTCTGGGCGCGTCCCTCGGTATACACTACGAGGTCGCCCTTCTGCAAGAACTCTTCAACGATGCGCACAGCCGACTGCAAGTAGCCGCCGCCGTTGTCCTGAAGGTCGAGGATAAGGTCGCGCATGCCGGCTTTCTGCAGCGAGTCGACTGCGGTCATGAACTCGCCGTATGTGGTTGCACCGAACGAACCGATGCGAACGTAGCCCACGTGCGGACGTATCATGTAGTAGGCGTCGAGCGTGTGTACGGGTATCTTCGCACGCGTCACGGTGAACGTGAGCAGGTCGGGCACGCCGCGACGCTTCACGCCGAGCTTCACCTTCGACGAGCGCGGACCGCGCAGGCGGCGCATTATCTCCGAACGCTCCATCTTCACGCCAGATATGGTTGTGTCGTTGACAGTGATGATGCGGTCGCCGGCAATGATGCCAACTTTCTCTGAAGGGCCTTTGCGTACGGGCTGGATGATGAGCAGCGTGTCGGAAATCATGTTGAACTGCACGCCGATGCCGTCGAACGAGCCCTGCAGAGGCTCGTTGAGCGACTTTGTCTCCTTCGCCGTAGTGTACGACGAGTGGGGGTCGAGCTTCTCAAGCATGCCGCGTATGCCGTCCTCTACGAGCTTCTGGTCGTCTACCGAGTCGACATAGAGATTGCTGATGGCGAGTTCTGCTATCTGGAGCTTCTTGAGCGGATTGACGCGCTGTGCGAATGTAGCTACGCACAGCAAAAGAAAAACCAACGCACCCACTCCCGTCTTTAACGAGAATGAGTGCGATGCGTTATGTTTGTGATTATTGGTACGTTTCATAATCTGATTGTTTTGTTATTCCATGTCTTCCTCGGGCAGATCTTCCTCCACAACAAGGTTGTCGATGATGAAGTTCTGTCGCTCCATGGTGTTCTTGCCCATGTAGTATTCGAGGAGCTTCTGCACCTGGTCGGTCTTGTGCAGCGTAACCTGCTCAAGTCGCATCTCGGGACCTATGAAATGGGCAAATTCTTCCGGCGAGATCTCGCCCAGACCTTTGAATCGTGTTATCTCAGGGTCGGGTCCGAGGTCGCGTATCGCCTGCTGGCGCTCGTCCTCGCTGTAGCAGTAGCGGGTTATGAAGTCGCTCTTCTTCTCCTTGCCCGTAAGACGCGCGTCAGCGTCTGCCACAACCTTCTTGTTCTTAATCTTGGTGCGGCGGTTGCGCAAGCGGAACAGCGGAGTCTGCAGCACATAGACATGTCCCTTCTTGATAAGATCGGGGAAGAACTGCAGGAAGAACGTGATGATGAGCAGGCGTATGTGCATACCGTCCACATCGGCATCTGTTGCCACTATCACCTTATTATATCTGAGCGTATCGAGTCCGTCCTCAATGTCGAGCGCAGCCTGCAGGAGGTTGAACTCTTCGTTCTCGTACACCACCTTCTTTGTCAAGCCGTACGAGTTGAGCGGCTTTCCGCGCAGCGAGAACACCGCCTGGGTGTTCACATCGCGACTCTTTGTGATAGATCCGCTGGCTGAGTCGCCCTCGGTAATGAAGATAGAAGACTCTTCCTTGCGGTCGTTCTTCGCGTCGGAGTAATGGATGCGGCAGTCGCGCAGCTTGCGGTTGTGGAGGTTTGCCTTCTTGGCACGTTCGCGAGCCAGCTTTGTAACACCAGCCATCGCCTTGCGCTCACGTTCGCTCTCGGTTATCTTCTGCTGCATCACCTCCGCAACGTCGGCGTGTATGTGCAGGTAGTTGTCTACCTCGAGCTTCACGAAGTCGCCCACGTACTTGTTGATGCTTTCTCCGCCCGGCGCCATCTGAAGCGAACCGAGCTTAATCTTTGTCTGGCTCTCGAACATAGGTTCTTCTACGTTCAGCGCCACGGCAGCCACGAGTCCGTTGCGTATGTCGGTGAACTCGTAGTTCTTGCCGAAGAACTCCTTGATGGTTCTTGCTATATGCTCCTTGAAAGCGCTCTGATGGGTGCCGCCTTGCGTGGTGTGCTGTCCGTTCACGAACGAGTGATACTCCTCGCCATACTGGTTGGTATGCGTGAAGGCTATCTCGATGTCCTCACCCTTCACATGTATTATGGGGTAGAGCGGGTCGGTAGTCATCGTGTCGGTGAGCAGATCTGCCAAGCCGTTGCGCGAGAGGATGCGCCGACCGTTGTACATAATCGCAAGACCTGAGTTGAGATATGTGTAGTTGCGCAGCATTGTCTCCACAAAGTCGTCGTGGAACGAATAGCCTACGAACAGTGTGGGGTCGGGTTCAAAGAAGATATACGTGCCGTTCTCGTCAGCAGAGTCCTCGGTGATGTCCGACTTGAGGTTGCCGCGCTCGAACTTGAGCGCACGCACCTTTCCGTCGCGGTACGACTTCACCTCGAAATGTGCCGAGAGGGCGTTCACCGCCTTCACGCCAACGCCGTTCAGACCCACACTCTTCTTGAACGCCTTCGAGTCGTACTTGCCGCCGGTGTTGAGCACGCTGACAGCCTCTACGAGCTTGCCCTGCGGAATGCCGCGACCATAGTCGCGCACCGACACACGCAGGCGGTCGTCGATGTCTACCTCTATGCGCTTGCCGGCGTTCATCTTGAACTCGTCGATAGAGTTGTCGATTACTTCCTTCAGAAGCACATAGATGCCGTCCTCGGGCAACTGACCGTCGCCCAAGCGACCGATATACATACCAGGACGTGTACGCACATGCTCCATGTCGGAGAGGTGGCGTATGTTGTCGTCGGTATACTGAACTGTGGGTTGAATGTTTTCTTCCATTTTATTTCTTTATATCTTATAGCATCCTAAGCGATTGTGACAGCACCAAGGATGCTATCCGATTTAAATGTTCTTTTTATAGCATCTGCGGCGCTTGTGTATCTCGCGGTTGAGATACTGCCACTGTCCCTGAACCTTCATGTTGGTCTCCATCTCGACGTGGGTCTCTCCCCACTTGAAGCCGAGGCGCTGGTAGCGCGGGATGAGGTCGTAGAAGAGCAGAGCGTTGGCGCCTTTCTGACGGTATTCGGGCAGAATGCCTACGAGCAGAAGGTCTACGACGTCGGTCTTGTGGAACTTCAGCGCACGCAGTATGTGCCACCAGCCGAAGGGGAAGAGCTTTCCGCCGCACTTCTGCAGGGCGTGTGCGAGCGAAGGTATGGAGATGCCCACGCCAACCACCTTATGGTCGGGTGTGTTCCAGTCTTCGATGATGGTGATGAGGTCGAGGTCTGCCATGGGCAGATACATCTTCACGTACTGTTCTATCTGTCGGTCGGTGAGCTTCGAGTAGCCGTAGAGGTCCTTGAAGGTCTCGTTCACTACATTGAATATCTTCTTGCCGTATCCGTTCTCGCCGTATATCTCATTGCGCTTCAACTTCTTCACCTGCAGGTTGTAGCGCTTCTGAATCATCTTCGCGATGGTTGCATACTTCTCTGGCATCTCTTCGGGCACGTAGAGCTTGTACTCTACGTAGTCGTTGTCCTTCTCCCATCCGCCCATGCGATCCATGTGCTCAGGATAGTAGGGATAGTTGTAGGCGGTAGCCTGAGTGCCGAGCTGGTCGTAGCCTTCGAGGAGCATTCCTTCGGGGTCCATATCGGTGAATCCGAGCGGACCGACGATTTCTTTCATTCCTTTCTGCTTGCCGTAGTCTTCTACAGCCTTGAGCAGGGCTGTAGACACCTCGATGTCGTCGACAAAGTCGATCCATCCGAAGCGCACCGACTCGCGCTCCCACTTCTTGTTGGCGCTGTGGTTGATGATGGCAGCCACACGACCTACCATCTTGCCGTCGCGAAACGCCATGAAATACTCTGCCTCGCAGAAGTCGAAGGCTGCATTCTTGTCCTTACTGAAGGTCCTCATCTCGTCGAAGTAGAGGTTGGGCACGTCGTAAGCATTACCTTTATAGAGGTCGTAATGAAAATTAACGAACTGGCGAAGGTCGCGGCGCGACTCAACTTTCTTAATCTCTATTGCTGACATTTTTCTTGATTTATTCTTTCATTTTTTGTTTGATATACGTCGCCCGATTGTCACTTCGGGCGATGGATACATCTTTATAAATAAAGCCTTAAAGATGCAAAAGTACGGAAATTTGCTCAAACAGACGAAAATATGCTAAATATTTATTGATATTTATGAGAAATCAGCAGTAGGTGTTCGTCTTCAGCGGTGGTTGTAGCGAATATATACACGTCACCGCCGTCTTTGAGTTTGAGGCGCTTGCGCAGTTCGGCTACCGAGAGCGGGAAGTTGCGTGTGGCGATATTCGCCTTCTCGATGCCTGCCAGCGCCTGGCGCAGTTCGCGCTTGTTGAGCGTTGTGACGCGCTCTATGCTGAAGCTCCTGCCCGGGAAGCCGTCAACGGGCTCAGCAGAAAGGAAGAGGTGGCTGTTGCGGCTGACGGGCGACACGCCGTAGGCTGCCGCAAGCTCGTCGAAGCAGCCGGCCTTCATAATTGAGGCGTTGGGCTCATGCAAGAATTTTGAGTTTTGAGTTTTGAGTTTTGAGTTGGGGGCTGGGCGGGAGGCGCCTGGGGCGTAGACGAAGAGAGAAGCATTGCTAGGAGCGCTAGGGGAACTAGGAGCGCTAGGAGAACTAGGCGTTCTAGGGAAACTAGGTTCACTAGAAAGGCTAGAACAGCTAGAACAGCTAGAACTACTAGAACCGCCAGAAAGACTGGAGCCTCCCGCTTCGAGGTCTGCGCAGAACACCTTCAGCTCGCTTTCCATCTCTTCAGACAGCACGAGCAGCAGCTCTTTGCACTCGCCGCCCACCGACACGATATGCACCTCGCGCACCATGCCCTGCAGGTCTTCTACAGCCTTGTGCCAGTCGAGCATGGGCGAGAGCTTGAGCATCGTGAAGCGCGACTTCTTGAGAAGCTGCGGCAGGAGCTGCACAACGTCGGGCGTGCAGTCGGCAAGCATGACGGTCTTGGCGCCGTGCTGGTCGCGGCGCGCAGGGTCGAGGAATATCATTGTCTGCATATCGAGCGTAGAGAGATAGTCGACGGCGTCGGCGCAGACCACCTTTGCGTTGTCGATGCCGAGCAACGGCAGGTTGTGCTCCACCATGTGGCAGAGTTGCGCGTTGCGCTCTACGTATGTGGCTGAGGCGAAAGCGCAGGAGGTGAACGAGAAGTCGACACCGAAACCGCCGGTCAGGTCAGTCATGCTGGACGCATGATCAACTCTCCTCGCCCACTCCATCGCCAGATTGAGCTTATACTGCGCCGTCGGCTCAGACGAGCACTGCTCCATAGAGAGGTGTGGCGGGTAGACGATGCCGTCGCAGGCAGCCCATGTGGGGAGCTTGCGGCGCGCTGTCTGCCAGCCTTTTATCTGGTCGAGTGCGTAGGGCATGTCGACATCGGGGAAGCGTGCCGACTGAAGGGCGAGCTGACGGGTGTCCTTTTCGCGATATTCTTGTATAAATTCTGCTGTTGTCATAGACTATATCTTGGTATATTTGACTGCAAAGTTACTATATTTCACTGATTAAAGTTCCACATTCCTGCGATTGAGAATAAATTTTCCCGTTTTTCTTTGCAGTATAACAAACTTACTGTACCTTTGCAAAAGTTGCACAGATAGCAACAAAATGCGCAACTCTAAACATAATACCCTATAAATAAGTATGGAACCTATCGTTGACTTTAAAATCCTACCCGAACGTCTGCGCCAAGCTGCGCAGGTAGTGACGGTTGCCGTGGCATCTCCTGCCGACTCTCACACAGAAGAAGTTATCGAACGAAGCATCGCGGAGCAGTTCGCACGCTTCATCCTTGTGGCTAACGCAGCTAAGGCTGACATCGCTCGCCGTCTGGCTGCCGACTATCCCGACAAGGTGACCCTCATCGTAGCCGAAGACGACGACGATGCGGCGCGTCATGCCGTGAAAGAGGTGCGCGAAGGCCGCGCCGACGTGCTTATGAAGGGTTCGCTGAACACCGACAACCTCCTGCGCGCCGTGCTCAACAAGGAGGAGGGCATCCTCATCAAGGGCAGCGTGCTGACACATATCGCTGTGGCTGACGTGCCGAGCCTCAACCACTTGCTCTTCTTCACCGACGCAGCCGTCATTCCCTACCCCACTACGGAGCAGTTTGACGCTCTGGCGCGCTACATCACCGCCACCTATCGCAGCATCACGGGCGGCGACCGTCCGCGCGTGGCTCTCATCCACTGCACCGAGAAGGTGTCTGAGAAGTTCCCGCTCACGCTGAGCTACGAGGAGCTGAAGGCTAACGCCGCCAACGGAGCCTACGGCGAGGTGGACCTGAGCGGTCCGATGGACGTAAAGACGGCTTGCGACGCAGAGAGCGGAGCCATCAAGGGCATCGCATCGCCGGTTGTGGGCAAAGCCAACTGCCTCATCTTCCCCGACATCGAGGCTGGCAACACGTTCTACAAGACGCTCACACTCTTCGGCGGAGCTACGGTTGCGGGCATGCTCGTGGGCACCAGCGCGCCGGTCGTGGTGACATCGCGCGCCGACACTGCCGACTCTAAATTCTACTCTTTAGCAACTGCCTGCCTGAAGGCGATTAACAAATAAGAAGCAACAAACATCATTTATGAAGAAGATATTTGTCATAAACCCCGGCTGCACCTCAACGAAGGTGGCTGTGTATGAAGACGAACGTGCTGTATGGACATCCGACGGACTGCACCCGCAGGAGGAGCTGGACCAGTTCACCACCGTTAACGAGCAGTATGAGTATCGCAAGAACTTCGTGCTGAAACTGCTCAAGGAGGCTGGAATACCTCTGGAGTTCGACGCCGTGATAGGTCGCGGCGGTCTGCTCAAGCCGCTGCACGGTGGTGTCTACGCCGTCAACGAGCAGATGAAGCAGGACCTCATCAACGCCAAGCACAAGCATGTGTGCAATCTCGGTTCGATCCTTGCCGACGACATCGCACAGATGTGTCACTGCCCAGCCTACATGGCTGACCCTGTGGTGGTAGACGAGTTCATGACACGCGCTCGCTACACGGGTCTGCCGTTCATGAAGCGCGAGTCGATATTCCACGCGCTCAACGCTAAGGCTGCTTCGCGCCGCTATGCGCGCAGCATAGGTCGCAAGTATGAGGAGATGAACCTCGTAGTGGCTCACCTCGGTGGCGGCATCTGTGTGTCGGCTCACCACGAGGGCAAGGTGATTGACGTGAACAATGCGCTCAACGGCGAGGGTCCTATCGCGCCGGAACGTGCCGGAACACTGCCTGCCGACCAGCTCGTGCGCCTCTGCTTCTCGGGCAAGCATACCGAGACTGAGATAATGAAGATGCTTGCGGGCAACGGCGGATGCCAGGCGCTGCTGGGCATGAAGGACATGAAGGAGATCTCGCGCCGCGCTGAGGCTGGCGAGGAGCCGTTCCACGAGGTGCTCGAGGCTATGCTCTACACCGTGTCGAAGCAGATTGGCGCCATGGCGGTTGCGCTCTGGGGCAAGGCGGATGCCATCATCCTCACCGGCGGCATAGCATACAGCAAATACTGCGTTGAGGAGATAAAGAAGCAGGTGGGCTTCCTCGCTCCGGTCGTAGTGCTGCCGGGCGAAGGCGAGATGGAGTCGCTGGCGTTCAACGCGCTCGGAGCACTCAACGGCGAACTGCCGGTACATGAGTATAAGTAATTTTTAATTATTAATTATTAATTATTTTATGAAGAAAGCCCTGCTTCGCATTCGTGCGAAGCAGGGCTTTCTCACTTAAACCTAATCAACAATTTTCTCAACAACAATTTATATCATCTAATACTAACCAAAATCAACTGCTGAGCGTGCCTGACGGCGTCGGGCTGCGAAGCTGTCGTGCCGTCTGGGCGTGCCTCGCGAGGATTATTTCACCTCAATCTGGCGAGCTGCCTTCTGCACGTTCTGCTCTACCTTCGGAAGATCGATAGTAAGCACACCGTCGCTCACGTTGGCAGCAATCTTCTCCTTGTCGACATCGTCAGGCAAGAGCAATGTCTGCTCGAACTTGGTGTAAGAGAACTCGCGGCGCAGATAGTGCTCCTTCTTCTCCTCTTCCTTCTTCTCGTTCTTCTTCTCCATCTTGATGTGCAGGTTGCCGTCAGCATCGATGTTGATGTTGAAGTCGTCCTTCGTCATTCCGGCTGCAGCAAGCTCTACAGTATAGTCGTGTTCTGTTTCCTTAACGTTGATTGCCGGGGCGGTTGCGTTTGTACGCGGCATAAAGTCGGTATCAAAAAAGTCGTTGAAAACTTCTGGCATCCAAGTATTTCTCATTACTGGTAACATATCAAATACCTCCTATTTATATTTTAATCTTACGTTTATCGTTTGCTTGCCTTCGGGCTTCCGCCCATCGGCTTGCACTAAGTATACTGCAACTTACGTGCCAAAAACGTTTCGCTGTTTCCACCGATAAATCGTAAGCAACATTGGCAGTTTCGGCGACAGATAGTCAGAAGCAAAGGACAAATTGGCGGAGAATGTTGGTGCAGCGGAGGTTCTCCCACAGATTTCACTCTAAGTTTGCAGAAGAATGCGACGCAGTCGCATAAACG
>NZ_JAHQUY010000068.1 GCF_019052365.1 Leyella stercorea | reverse complement strand
GTGCAACTTTTTACTCATATTTATCAACTTAAATTAATTCCGCCAACGGGTAATAGTATAGTCTATGTTAAAAAAAAGCGTCAGTAGACGACAATCTTTGCTTATAAACTACAAAGGTAAAACAAACCGAAGACAATACAAAATAAAAACTTACTTTATTTGTACTGTCTTCGGTTATATGAAGTGTTATGAAACTTATGTTAAACAATCTGCACCTGTTTGACAACTATTTAGTCTATTTCACGAACAGATTGCGTTTAGGCATCTTGCTGCCGAAGCGCTGTCGCAACTTGTCGAACAGCGCCATTGTGTCCTTCGAGAACTCGTGACCCTTCCACGTGCTTGTGTTCGTTATGAACACCCAACATTCGCCGTCGGGATAGCGCAGAACGATGGCAGATGTGCCCACGAGCGAGCCGGTGCGTATCCACGGACGGTTGCGCGGCGTGAAGTTCCAGCCAAACGAAAACTGATGGTCGGGCATCTCCTGCGTCATCAGTCGCACGGCTTCGGGCGAGAGTACGTCGGGCAGAGTAGGATCGCCGTCGATAGCCGCCACGAGTCGGCACAGCTCAGCCGCCGATGCTGTCCACGCACCTGCACCGAGTGCTGTCTTTATGTCGTTCTCGCCGTAGCAGCGCTCCACAAGCCTGCCGGAGTTGTTGAACTCCTGCGCTGGTAGCGACGAGGAGTGCATGTAGTATACCGTCTCGTTCTCGCGGCGGTCCTTAAGATAGTTGCCCGCGATATGGAAGTCGTAGCAGCCCGCCGGTTCGAGCACATAGCGCTGCATGAACTTCTCGTACGGCATGCCCGTGCGCTTCTCGATGATGAGCGACAGCAGCGTGTAGCCTATGTTGCAGTAGCGTTGCATCGAGCCTGGTGTATATCCGAGGTGACGGCGCAGCACGATGCGCAGCAGATTGCGGTGGTCGGGTGGAGTGGTGAGGTGGTTCTGCTGCATAATGTAGCGCGTAGAGAATATCGGGTCGCCGGCATAGTTGGTGAAACCAGCCTTATGGCGCAGCAGCTGCTCGACGGTTATGTCGAAGTAGCGTTTGTCGCGTATGGAGTTGACGTAGAACGTGTCGTTCAGAATGCCCTGCGGTCCGAACACCTTGTCCGTCAGGCGCACCTTGCCCATGTCGCGCAGCTTCATGATGCCCACAGCCGTGACGAGCTTCGACACCGATGCCATGCGCATGATGTACGACGGCTCCATAGGATACTGCTTGTCGACGTTGGCGAAACCGAATCCGCGTGCGTAGAGCAGCGAGTCGTTGCGCGATATGGCGAGCTGAGCGCCGTTTATCTCCCAGCGCTTGAGGTAGCGGCGCATGATAGAGTCCATGGCGTGCAGCTCGGGCTGGTCGGAGATCGCGTTGCAGAGCGTGTCGTTGAGGTGTACGATGTGTGTTGAGTCGTTGATGTGTTGGGATGTCGTGGTGTCACGATCCGAGCACGACGAGCAAGTGCAGCGGCAGATGCCCAGCGTAATGAGTACGACAAAGGTGAGGCACCCCATGCAGGAGATCCTCACCTTAGTGCGATATTGTTTCTTTATTCTGTATCCGAACATTTTTATGATAATCCTTCAATTTCGCCGTTCACGATGTCGATGTTCATCGCTGCCGGCACCTTTGGCAGACCAGGCATACGCATGATGCTGCCTGCCACAACAACAATCATTTCAGCGCCCGCGTTGATTACTATGTCGCGCATGTTCACGTCGAAGCCCGAAGCAACGCAATACTGCTTGGCGTCTGTAGAGAACGAGAACTGTGTCTTTGCGATGCAGACGGGGAAGTGCTCGTAGCCCAACTCCTTAATCATCTGCAGCTTCTTCTTTGCCGGTGCAGCGAACGAGACGCTTGCCGCTCCGTATATGTTCTTAGCCACCTTCTCTACCTTTTCCTCGATAGAGTCCTCGTCGTCGTAAACGAGCTTCAACGGCTCAGACGGGTGCTTCTCTATAGTCTCCACCACGAGGTTAGCCAAGTCGACAGCGCCTTTGCTGCCTTCGGCGTAAGCGTCGTTCTCGGCGAAGCCCACGCCAATCTCTGCGCAGTAGTTCTTCACGATTTCTATCTCCTCAACCACGTCGCCTGCATAGCGGTTGAACACCACAGCCACGGTCTGACCGAACGACTGCAGGTTCTTGATATGCTTGTCGAGGTTGGCGAGACCCTTGCGGAGACCCTCGCTGTTGGGCTTTTTGATGTCCTCTACAGCCACGCCGCCGTGCATCTTGAGGCCCTGCGCAGTAGCCACGATGAGCGTCATCTTAGGCTGCAGACCGCTCTTGCGGCACTTGATGTCGTAGAACTTCTCTGCTCCGAGGTCGGCACCGAAGCCAGCCTCCGTGATGACGTAGTCGCCGAAGGTCATAGCCATCTTCGTAGCGAGGATGGAGTTGCAGCCGTGAGCGATATTGGCGAACGGACCGCCGTGTACGAACGCTGCGGTGTTCTCGGTAGTCTGCACGAGGTTAGGCGCAAGTGCGTCGCGCAGCAGAACGGTGATGGCGCCAGCCACGCCGAGATCCTTCACGGTGAACGGCTTGCCATCAACGGTGTAGCCCAGAAGTATGTTCTCGATGCGTCGGCGCAGGTCGTCCTCGTCCTTAGCGAGGCAGAGTATAGCCATAATCTCCGACGCAGGAGTGATGTCGAAGCCCGATTCGCGCACAATGCCGTTCGCCTTGCCGCCCATGCCGGTCACGATGTCGCGCAGTCCGCGGTCGTTCACGTCAAGTACGCGGTTCCAGAGCACTTCGCGCAGAGCGAATCCGTTATCGCGGTTTTGGTACATATAGTTGTCGAGCAGCGCCGTGATAGTGTTGTGCGCTGAGGTGATGGCATGGAAGTCGCCTGTGAAGTGTAGGTTTATCTTGTCCATCGGCAGCACCTGTGTGTGTCCGCCGCCGCATGCTCCGCCCTTGAGTCCGAACACCGGACCGAGCGACGGTTCGCGCAGGGCGCATATAGCCTTCTTTCCGATGCGTGTGAGTCCGAGCGCAAGACCGATAGTAACGGTAGTCTTGCCGATTCCAGCCTTGGTCGGTGTGATGGCTGTAACGAGTATAAGGTTGCTCTTCTTCACGCGCTCCTCGTCGATGAGGCGTGTCGGAACCTTAGCCATGTAGTGACCGTAGTGTTCGAGTTCTTTTGTCGGGATGCCATACTTCGAAGCAACTGCTTCAATCTCCTCGAGCTTGGTGCTGCGAGCAATTTCGATGTCTGTCATTGTGTGTGTGATGTTTGTAGAGTTATCCTCTTGTTGTTATAGAGTTTTGAACCCTTGTGGTTACAAAGTATGGAGTGCGAGTGCAAAGGTACAACTAAATAATCAATAATGTGAATATTGGGCTGCGTTTTTGCCACAATATTTAAATTGTACTATGCTAAAATGATATTTGCAGGAACACCAAGTTCGTGATATATGTTTCTTGCTACATCGTAGTTGATGGCTCTACGTCCATGCAGAATGTCGCTCAATGCTGTCGTCGACACTCCTATAGCTTTCGCAGCATCCTTCTGTTTGAATCCTTTTTTGCGAAATGCAACTTTGATGGCTGCAATCAAAGAGGGCTTTACGCGCCATGGGTGTGGTTCAACTTCACATTCCCAGTCGTAAGCGGCTTCGCTGAGTATTTTCAATTCTTCTTTTTCTACTTCGCTAAGGAAGTCCATACCGCCTAACTGAGTGCCTTTTTCGAGAAGCTTCTCCATACGTTCATTAATCTCGTTATATGTGTTTTCGTCTTTGATAGTCATAATATTATATGTTTTTAATGTCCTTAATCTTGTCATACTCTGCGTGTGTTCCAATGAATCTTATGTGAAGAAAACCTTGAAAGAACACAACGATTGTAATTAATCTGAATTTGTTGCCAGATATATTGAATACGTATCTGTCGTTTCCGACATAGTCAGCAGATGGAAAAGCTGCTTTTAAGTCAGCATGACTCTTCAAATCTGTTTTTTCGATGTATTCAGCCCAACGCATTAATGGGTCAATTGCATCAGGATGTTTCTTTCCGAAATCCTTTAGCAACTTGAACTTTAATATTTTCATAGTTGTTCTATTTAATGCAAAGATAGTAAAAGTTCTCAATGTGGAGAACTTTTACTAAGGAATTTTATATTTTTTGTGATACAATAAGGGCGTGCCACATAAAGTGACACGCCCTAAATGCTATTGTTTTGTCATCGGACAGCGAACGCAATCCGTTTACTTAACCTGCTTCTTTACGCTGCCGTCAGCGTACTTGACGAGCACAACGCCACGCGCGTTAGCACCAACCTTCACGCCGTCTACGGTGTAGCGAGCCACCTCAGCTGCGTTCTCCGCAGCCTCAGTCTTGTTGATGCCAGTCGAGAAGTCGACAGTTACGTAGTCGGACGGTGCAGAAACCACCTTCTTGTTGTTGTACATTCTCTGTCCGTACACGCGGTAAGCGTAAGTGTGGTTAGCCTTCGGCTGAGCGAGCTGAGTGAGGGTGTAGCTTGTCTCCTCCTCCTCAATCTCCTCAGAGTTGTCGAGGAAGGTATAAACGCGGTCGCCAGCCTTCAGATTCTGAGTAATCTTTATTTCGTCGATGATGAACGGATAGTGGTTCTGGCAAGTGAATGCGATGCGGTCGCTGAGCTGGCCCGCTGTGAAGTTGAGCGTGAATGTGCTCCAGTCGTCGGGGTTGAGCTGGCACTGCTTGGTCTCGCGTGTGTTCTTGCTGTAGACGATGAGTGTCTCGTCCTTGAGCATAGAGCGTGCCTTCACCTTCACCTGATAGCTTCCGCCGTCGTTGTTAAGTGTAAGCTGCGGAGTGACGAGTTCGCCGCTGATGTTGTAGTCGGTCATGCCGGTGCAAACGAAGCAGCCCTCAGCGTATCCGCCCCAGTAGCACTCCCATCCGTTGTTGTATACCATATCCAAGCCCACCTTCTCGTACTTGCCGTTCTGGAAAGCGTACGGCTTGTCGATAGTTACGCCCGAGCCCGAAATCTTAGAGAAGTCCTCGTTGATCACCACGTAGCTCGCTGCGTCAGCCGGAGCCGTGTAGAGGTCGTTGTTCTCTACGTAGTAGCTTTCAGCCTTCGGCGAGAGCTGCCAGTTGGCTGTATAGCTGTCCTTGCGCACGTCGTTGGCAGACTCTGCTACCGGAGCAGCTACGCCGATAGCCTCGTAAGCCTCAGACGAAGGCGATGTGCTCTCTGCGTTGCAAGCCTTAACGACGAACGAGTAGTCGATAGCCGGGTCAAGACCGTCGACGGTGAAGCTTGTGCCGTCCACGCGCTTGTCCTTTATGTCGTAGTGAGTGGTAGTGGTGTTCTTTGTGCTCCATGCCATGTCTGTGAGACCCAATGCGCAGTCGTCGGGGAAGCCCGCAAGACGGAAGCGCACAGAAGTACACTTGTACTTGTCCTGTGTAACGAAACGTGTCCAGTCGAAGTCGTGGATGTTGCCCTGACCGTATTCAGAAGCATCGACGTAGATAGTCGTGAACTTCTTCCAGGCGTGTCCGTCGAAGAGCTCAACGATGATTTGGGCGTCGCCTATCTCCTCCGCGTTCTTCGGCATCTTGCACTCAACGATGTTTATCTCAAGCGTATTATAGTAGCCGCCGTTGTCGGGCATGGTGATGACATCGCCGTTCTTGAACAGCAAAGCGCCTTTTATGCCGTCAGCCGACTTCTCGAAGAACTCGGGTTCCTTGCCGCTCTGCGACTTGTAACCCCAGCCCTCAGGCAGCTTGCCGCTGGTCTTCATCGAAGTGAAGTTCTCGAGGAATGTCTGTTCTTCTGTCTCGCCTTCCTTCACGTCGTGAAAGAGAGAGAACAGATAGTGGGTAGCGCCGTTCACAGCATTCCAGTGAGCAGTGAAACCGTCTGCCTTGAATCCGCTTATGCCTGCAGGTGTTGGGGCTGTGAGCGTAGTCGGTCGGCTTATCTTCACGTCGTCGATGAGCACCTTGTCCAATGTGCTGAACGCGATGAGCAGGTTGCTGCTGTTGTAGGTGGTATTGTTAAAGTAGAACGTAAACTCGCGCCACTCGCTCTTTGTTGTTGTGAACGGCTCGTGGTATGTGGTCTGGTTATACTGGCTCGCAGCGTCCTCCCACAGACCGATGGTGAGCTGTGCGTTGTCGCGATAGTTGCTTGCGAGTGTTTTTGCGCGCACCTTCACCTCATACTCGCCGATGTATGCGCCGAGCGGTGTGTAGAGCTGCGCTCCGTAGTTGTCGGGGCTGATGAGTGCGCACGCACCGCCTGCCTGGTGAACGCCGTAGCCGCTCCAACCGCTCTGGTGAAAGTAGCTGCTCGGTATTGTGCCAGTCTCGTTGCTGATGGCGCTCGAAGGCTCGCTCTCGCTGCCTGCGATGAAGAGGCTGAAGTCTTCTTCAAGTTCTGTTGCTGATTGTGCGTATGCCAATGGAGTAGCAGCGGCAAACACTGCTGTAAAGGCAATAGCTTTGATTGTAGAAAAACTCATAAAAGTGATTTTGGTTATAATAAGATTAGATAATGCGTACAAAATTAGTTATTTATTTCCGTATTTACCTTACTTTTACTAATTTTGTGTGCGAAAAACATTCATTCACATTGTTTTCGAAACCGCCGTAACAAATTAAATAACAACTATATGAAGAAAATCTTTACACTTTTAGCTGTGGCTTTCGCCACAATCGGTGCTTCGGCACAGACCCTGTCTGGCTTGGCTGACATCATCAAGACACAGCCAGAAGGCACACTTCACAAAGACCTCAACCACTACTTCGAGGGTGCATACGTAAACAAAACTGACAACTTTATCTACGACCACCTTGGCGACGGCTACGTGTCGGACATCGTTGAGGCTGCCGACGGTAGCTTGTACATAAAGAATCCGTTCGGCTTCTTCTCGTACGGCGACATTTGGGTGAAGGCAGTTAAGGGCGAGGGCAACACCTACGAGGTGCGCATGCCGCAGGCTGTATACGACAACGAAGGTGACAAGCATGATCCGATTCTCTACGCTTGGCGCTACGTCAAGAACAGCGAGGGCAGCGAAGAATACGCCGCTGTTGACGCCGCATCGCAAGTCGTTAAGTTCGAGCTGCGCAACGACTCGCTCGTAAAGGTCGGCGCTAAGGATGCGTTCATCGGTCTTGGTTCAGCCGACGGCTACTTCTATGGCTACGGCGACACGGTGTCTATATATAATAAGGTGAAGGACGCAGCGCCGGTTCCGGCTGACGCAAGCAAGGCTGTGAAGTACAAGGTTTCGTACAACGACAGCGAGGATGACGAGGCTGACAGAACGGTACGCGTAGTGTTCGAGGGCAACAAGGTTTACATCGGCGACCTCGACTATGAGTCGCCAGACCTTTGGATCTGCGGCACTATCAACGGCAACAAACTGCAGCTCACAAAGTGGCAGTATATGGGCATCGACCGCGACAACGCTACATACGGCACCGGTCACATGTATCTCTATCCGTTCGGTTGGGGCAAGTTCACAGACGCTGAAGGCGAGAAGTACGGACTCTACGAGATTGAGAACCCTGCGTTCGACTACGATGCGGCTACAAAGACCTTCTCTACCGACGAACTGACTATCGCTATCAATCGCGGACACAACTATTATCCGTATGTTTACTACACAAAGCCTAAGTTCCGCCCGGCTTCTTCTACATCTGTAGACGCTGTCACAACCGGCGAAGCAGGCGCAGTAAGCTACTACGACCTTAGCGGTCGCCGCATACAGCGTCCTACAAAGGGCGTCTTCGTGAAGACAACCGTTGCTGCCGACGGCACAAAGGTTGCGAAGAAGATACTTAAGTAATTAGACATTTGACATTCATTTAAGCGGAATGACCCTTAAAGAATTTATTGACGAATGGAACAATGACGAACCGACGGTGCTTGTACACACCAGCGGTTCTACCGGAAAACCGAAGCCGCTACGCGTAGAGAAGCTACGTATGGCGGCTTCGGCGCATATCACGTGTGCCTTTCTCGGACTGCAACGCGGCGACACCGCTCTGCTTTGCATGCCGCTCGACTATATTGCGGGCAAGATGGTGGTGGTGCGTTCGCTTGTATGCGGTTTGCGACTCTTGACGGTAGAGCCGTGCGGACATCCGCTGCGCGGACTAAGCGAAGCGCCGGTGTTCGCAGCAATGGTTCCGCTGCAGGTGTACAACAGCTTGCAGGTGGAGGAGGAGCGCGCGCTGCTCAGGCAGATAAAGCATCTCATCATTGGCGGTGGAGCCGTAAGCGGCGAGATGGCAGCCCAACTGAAGCACTTCCCCAACGCCGTTTGGAGCACGTATGGCATGACCGAGACGCTCTCGCACATCGCTCTGCGCAGGCTCAGCGGCGAAGAGGCAAGCGACTGGTACGAACCGTTCGAAGGTGTCGACGTTAGTCTAAACGCCAACGGCTGTCTTGTGGTAGACGCTCCGGCTGTATGCGCCACTACGCTCACCACCAACGACATCGCGGAGATAGCTCCCGACGGCAGACACTTCCGCATACGCGGCAGACGCGACAATGTGGTGTGCAGCGGTGGCATAAAACTGCAGATTGAGGAGATAGAAGCCCATCTGCAGCCGTTTGTCAGCGTGCCGTTCATGATAACGAAGCGCACGGATGCACGCCTCGGCGAGACCGTTGTGCTGCTTGCTGCGGATGCGGACATCGAACAGCTCAAGACAGCGTGCCACGAACACCTCACGAAATACGAAATACCGCGAGCGTTCGTCGCCGTGAAACGTCTGCCATACACCGAAACGGGTAAGCCGGCGCGAGCGGAGGCTCTCCGAATGGCGCAGCAAGGGTAGGACTGTTGGTTGCAGCTTCAGGCTTTTCGGAGCATCAACCAGCCGCTCTCTACTCGTAATCACAACGTTTTTCAAATCAACACTCCATCACTTTTCAACTCTTAAACTTAAAGAAATATGAATACACCGACAAACATCACTCCCAAACACCGCCTCTTGTTCATCTGTCTCGGCAATATATGCCGCTCGCCGGCTGCCGAAGGCGTGATGAAGGCGAAGGTGCACGCCGCAAAGCTCGACGACAAGTTCTTCATCGACTCGGCTGGTATCGGCGACTGGCATGTAGGACAACTGCCCGACAGCCGTATGCGCGAGCGTGGTGCACGCCGTGGATACCGCCTGGACAGTCGCGCACGCCAGATACGCCAGTCTGACTTCGATGACTTCGACTTGCTGCTCGTCATGGATCGCGAGAACTACCGCATCATCACCTCGAAGGCTCCCGACGAGGAGTCGCGCAAGAAGGTGCGCATGCTCACCGACTATCTGCAGGAGCACAAGAACACCGACATCGTGCCCGATCCTTACTACGGCGACCTCAGCGACTTCGACTATGCGCTCGACCTTATAGAGGACGCTTGCGAGGGATTGCTCGAGCAGTGTCTGTAGTCTTACGGCGCAAAACGTAAGTATTAAAGCGGTTGCTGTCTGATGAAACAAAACTGAAACTTAAGAAAACGCTCGTTACCGCGGTCTGGTAACGATGTTACCGCAGCGCTGTAATGATGTTACCGCAGCGCTGTAATGATGTTACCAGTGCGCGGTAATTACGTTACAAGTTTTCATCGGTCAGCAATTATTTATTATAAAATCATAAAAAGGCGCACCCTTTCAGAAATATTTAGTAAATTTGCATTTGTATTTTGCATAGTTGTGTGATGTCGGCATAGTCCGGCAGCTGTGCGCACGGCTTAAAGCGAATAAGAAAAGTAAAGTTAGAAGATAAAAAGAAGAAATAAATATGAACGTTTTAGAACTAAGTGAACAAGAGATTGTAAGAAGACAGAGTCTTCAGGAACTGCGCGATATGGGCATTGAACCGTATCCTGCAGCCGAATTTCCAACCAACGCCTTCTCGGAGGATATTAAGAACGACTTCAAGGACGAGGACGAAAAGCGCGAGGTGGTTATCGCCGGACGTATGATGAGCCGCCGCGTAATGGGTAAGGCAAGCTTCGTTGAGCTTCAGGACTCGAAGGGTCGTATCCAGGTGTACATCACACGCGACGATATCTGCCCTGAGGAGGACAAAACTCTCTACAACACTGTGTTCAAGCGTTTGCTCGACATCGGCGACTTCATCGGTGTGAAGGGTTTCGTGTTCCGCACACAGACCGGTGAGATTTCAGTACACGCGCAGTCGCTCACTCTGCTCTCTAAGAGCCTCAAGCCGCTGCCTATCGTGAAGTATAAGGACGGCGTGGCTTACGACAAGTTCGAAGATCCTGAGCTGCGTTTCCGTCAGCGCTACGTAGACCTCATCGTTAACGACGGCGTGAAGGACACATTCCTTCAGCGTGCAACCGTAGTGCGCACTATCCGCCGCGTGCTCGACGAGGCTGGCTACACAGAGGTTGAGACCCCGACACTGCAGGCTATCGCCGGCGGCGCTTCGGCTCGTCCGTTCATCACCCACTTCAACGCGCTCAACATCGATATGTACATGCGTATCGCTACAGAGCTCTACCTCAAGCGTCTTATCGTGGGCGGTTTCGAGGGCGTTTACGAGATTGGCAAGAACTTCCGCAACGAGGGTATGGACCGCAACCACAACCCTGAGTTCACATGTATGGAGCTCTACGTGCAGTATAAGGACTACAACTGGATGATGTCGTTCACAGAGAAGCTGCTTGAGACCGTCTGCATCGCCGTGAACGGCTCTACAGAGCGCAAGGTAGGCGACAACGTCATCTCGTTCAAGGCGCCTTACCGCCGTCTGCCTATCCTCGACGCAATCAAGGAGAAGACAGGCTTCGACTGCAACGGCAAGAGCGAGGAGGAAATCCGCGCATTCTGCCTCGAAAAGGGACTTGAGGTTGACGAGACATTCGGCAAGGGCAAGCTCATCGACGAACTCTTCGGCGAGTTCTGCGAGGGTACATTCATCCAGCCTACATTCATCACCGACTATCCCGTCGAGATGTCGCCGCTTACAAAGATGCACCGCTCAAAGCCGGGACTCACAGAGCGTTTCGAGCTTATGGTCAACGGCAAGGAGCTTGCCAACGCCTACTCGGAGCTTAACGACCCGCTCGACCAGGAGGAGCGTTTCAAGGAGCAGATGCGTCTTGCTGACAAGGGCGACGACGAGGCAATGATCATCGACCAGGACTTCCTGCGCGCTCTCCAGTACGGTATGCCTCCTACATCGGGTATCGGCATCGGCATCGACCGCCTCGTTATGCTTATGACCGGTCAGACCACTATTCAGGAGGTGCTGTTCTTCCCGCAGATGAAGCCGGAGAAGAAGATTCCGCAGAGCTCTATCAAGGAGTGGGGCGAGATTGGCGTGTCTGAGGAGTGGGCTTACGTGCTCCGCAAGGCAGGCTTCAACCTCATCTCTGACATCCGCGACGAGAAGGCTCAGGGCTTGCAGCAGAAGATTGGCGAAATCAACAAGAAGTACAAGCTCGGCTACGAGAAGCCGTCTGTTAACGATATCCAGGCTTGGATTGACGCCGCAGCAAACGTTGCGGTAGAAACAGCAGAAGAAGCTGAGTAATTAATATATAAATGGTAGGAAGCGCTGGCTTCCTACTATTTAATTTCTTAACGATAACGGTAATAGGATAAATGTTTAATTGCGGAAAAATAGCAATTATTGGCGGAGGCAGTTGGGCAACTGCAATTGCCAAGATTGTGATAGGTCATACCCATCACATAGGGTGGTATATGCGACGCGACGACAGCATAGAGGAGTTCAAACGCATAGGCCATAATCCTAATTATCTTACAAGTGTACACTTCAATACCGACGAGATATTCTTCTCGAGCGACATCAACCGCATCGTGGAGGCTTACGACACACTTGTGTTCGTGGTGCCGTCGCCTTATCTGAAGAACCATCTCAAGAAGTTGAAGACTCGTCTGCGCGACAAATTCATCGTGACAGCGATTAAAGGTCTCGTCTCCGACGACAATATCGCTTGCTCCGAATACTTTCATGAGGTGTACGACGTGCCTGATGAGAATCTTGCGTGCATCGGCGGACCGTCTCACGCTGAGGAGGTGGCGCTCGAACGCCTTTCCTATCTCACTATCGGCTGTTCAGACCAGGAGAAGGCGCAGGCTTTCGCAGATGTGCTCGACTCGGAGTTTATCAAGACAAAGACCTCGTCAGACGTTATCGGCATCGAGTATTCGTCGGTGCTGAAGAACGTGTACGCCATCGCGTCAGGCATCTGCAGCGGTTTGAAGTATGGCGACAACTTCCAGGCTGTGCTCATATCGAACGCCGTTCAGGAGATGTCGCGTTTCCTCACCGCTATCAATCCCATCGAGCGCAGCGTCTACGACTCGGTATACCTCGGCGACCTGCTCGTTACGGGCTACTCCAAGTTCTCGCGCAACCGCACTTTCGGCACAATGATCGGCAAGGGTTATAGCGTGAAGAGTGCGCAGATAGAGATGGAGATGATTGCCGAAGGATTCTTTGGCACCAAGTGTATGAAGGAGAAAAACCGACACATGCACGTGAATATGCCAATTCTTGACGCCGTATATAACATATTGTACGAGCGTATCAGTCCGCAGATAGAGATTAAGCTGCTGACAGACTCATTCCGATAAAACCAAATTTTCACAAATACACACAAAACAATGAAAAGCATCAGCTTAGACATTACAAAAGCTACACAGTTCCTTTCAAAAGGCGCTGTTGAGGCTTATGAATCAAAAGTGGCAGCCGCTCACGAGGCTCTTGAGAACGGCACTTGTCCTGGTAACGACTTCCTCGGATGGCTTCACCTGCCGTCTTCAATCACACCGGAGTTCATCGCAGAGCTTCAGAGCGTAGCCAACACGCTGCGCGAGAAGTGCGAGGTGGTAGTGGTTGCGGGTATCGGTGGCAGCTACCTCGGTGCTCGTGCCGTGATTGAGGCGCTTGGCAACTCGTTCGCTTGGCTCGTTCAGGACAAGAAGAACCCCACTGTAGTTTTCGCTGGCAACAATATCGGCGAGGATTATCTCGCCGAACTCACCGACTATCTCAAGGATAAGAAGTTCGGTGTAATCAATATCTCTAAGTCGGGCACAACTACCGAGACTGCTCTCGCTTTCCGTCTGCTCAAGAAGCAGTGCGAGGAACAGCGCGGTAAGGAAGAGGCTAAGGACGTTATCGTGGCTATCACCGACGCTCACAAGGGTGCTGCGCGTGCAGCCGCTACAAAGGAAGGCTATAAGACATTCGTAATTCCTGACAATGTAGGCGGTCGCTTCTCTGTTCTTACACCGGTCGGCTTGCTGCCTATCGCTGTTGCAGGCTTCGACATTAAGGCTCTTGTTGGCGGTGCTGCAGATATGGAGAAGGCTACTGGCAAGGACGTGCCGTTCGCTGAGAATCCTGCTGCTATCTACGCCGCTGTGCGTAACGCTCTCTATGCAGAGGCTGGCAAGAAGATTGAGATTCTCGTAAACTTTCAGCCGAAACTTCACTACATGAGCGAGTGGTGGAAGCAGCTCTACGGCGAATCTGAGGGTAAGGACGGCAAGGGTATCTTCCCTGCAGCTTGCGACTTCACTACCGACCTCCACTCTATGGGTCAGTGGATTCAGGAGGGCGAGCGCTCTATCTTCGAGACTGTCATCAGCATTGAGACACCTGAGAAGACTCTGTTCTTCCCGCACGACGAGGAGAACCTCGACGGTCTTAACTTCCTCGCTGGCAAGCGCGTTGACGAGGTGAACAAGATGGCTGAGCTCGGCACTCGCTTGGCTCACGTAGACGGCGGTGTGCCTAACATCCGCGTGTCTGTTCCGCAGCTCAACGAGTACTATCTCGGTCAGATCATCTACTTCTTCGAGATTGCTTGCGGCATCAGCGGCAACCTCCTCGCCGTTAACCCGTTCAACCAGCCGGGTGTTGAGGCTTACAAGAAGAACATGTTCGCTCTGCTCAACAAGCCTGGCTATGAGGCTGAGAGCGAGGCTATCCAGAAGCGTCTTGCTGAGGAGAAGTAATGTCTATTCTTGAATAGAAATTATATCTTAATAATACAATGTGAAAAACGGACTGCAGCGAAATATATTTCGGCAGTCCGTTTTTCTATTGGTTTGAGGGTATAGCGAGTTAGAATAACAAACAATTAGCTTTTCGTCGCTGACCCTTTCTTAACTCAATATGCAAAACAATGATTAAAGAAGCAATCAAGCAATACCAGTTGTCTCACGGTTTCGATCATTTCGACCCGAAGTGCGTGCTCTTCGACATGGACGGCGTGCTCTACGACTCTATGCGCAATCATGCTGCGGCTTGGCAGGAAGCGATGGCGCAGTTCGACATCCACTTCACCGCTGCCGACTCTTATGCCACCGAGGGTGCGCGCGGAGTAGACACCATACGCCACTTTGTGCGCCAGCAGCAGGGTAGGGAGATTGACGAGGCAGAGGCGCAACGTATGTACGACGTGAAGGCCGACCTCTTCCATCGTATGCCGACTGCCGAGATATTCCCCGGTGTGCTCGATATTATGCAGAAGATTCAGTCGACGGGCCTCACAATAGGCGTAGTGACTGGCAGCGGTCAGCGTCCGCTCATCAAGCGTTTACTGTCTGATTTCCAGGGCTTTCTCACCGAAGACCATATCGTGAGTGCTTACGATGTGCAGCGTGGCAAACCCAATCCCGATCCCTATCTCATGGGACTCCGCAAGACTGGCAATTACGAGCCGTGGCAGGGCATCGTCGTTGAGAATGCTCCGCTCGGCGTACGTGCCGGTTCAGCCGCCAACATCTTCACTGTGGGCATCAATAGCGGTCCGCTGCCCGATTCGGCTCTCTCTGACAATGGTGCGAACATTGTTCTTCAGCGCATGACCGAACTATGCGACTTGTGGGGCGAAATTCTCGCTGCCCGCAATTGATATAAAGTCAGCTGCATTAGCTTTCCGCTATGTGCAGCTGATTTTTTGACTAAAAAGAACGCCTAAAAAGGCAAAAAATAGTAAAATAGAGCATTTGTTTTGAGTTTCAAGTGGTTGTGGCAGTCGTTGGCTTTAGTTGTCAGTGACAAGGAAATGAGAAAAAAGCAGATTAGAGAAGTAGAAACGCTTTCAAATCATTACCTCTCAGAAACGCCCTAATAAGCATTTTTAACGGTGGCGGTTCATATTTCCCCATTCTGCG
>NZ_JAHQUY010000067.1 GCF_019052365.1 Leyella stercorea | reverse complement strand
CTACTATAAGAATTGTATGGTGGCGGCAGACGGCAGTCCGATTAAATATGGTAAGTGTAACTCTTCTGTGTTGATAGCAGGAAGCGTTGGCTTCGGACCTTTCGTCTCGATTCGTGTCTACAACAAACGTGCCTATTACATCAAATAGACGTTGGTTAAAAGTTGGCGTGAACTGATCTGGGACTGAGTTAGGACTAAGCTTACGCTGGCAGATATGCCTCTCCGCCTGGAAGATAGGCTGGCAGATATCGCTTTCGGGAGTGTATCTGCCAGCCTTTATTATGCTTATACTGTGTAGGTTACGGCGATTCTGGGAGATATGGGGGATTTTTTCGCTAACTTTATTTGCCAAATAGTTTGCATTATCAATGATTATTTGTAGCTTTGCAGCACGAGAACCCGCCAAGCCTCTCAACGATGCTCAAATGTGCGGGTCGTTTTTGTTTTATAGGTACAGCAAGTTCTTTCCTTGTCAATCAGAGAGTTGCTCTGAAGGAGAAAGATGGATGTTACTTGCTCCTTTATTAGACATCTTTAGATAAGGTTAATTAAAATAAGAATGGAGTTATGCTGACTGCGGCATAACTTCATTCTTTAGTTTTTCCATGCTTCTAATTTGCTTAATATCTTGCGTTTGAACATAGCGTTTGTTTTAATTCATGGGCAAAGATACAACTTTTTTGTCTCAAATCAGTGGCAATAGCTATAATTTTTGTTGCAAATCATGGGCAACATGGCTTCAGTTTTGTTGCAAATCAGTGGCAAGCGAGGCTTTTCCGTTATGTTTTTATAGCGGATGAGTTTATGGAAATCACATTTATTTGCACGAGTATTTGGTTTAAACTTACATTTATTTGCACGAGTATTTGATGTAAACTTACATTTATTTGCACGAGTATCTGTTATAAAGATACTAAAAGATGTAGTTGTGCCACAAAAAAACTGTATATTTGTATTTCGTTACTAACGTAGAACAAATAATTGATACGACATTGCAATAATGAAAGATTTTGCAGCTATAGATTTTGAAACCGCCAACAATGAGCGTTCTTCGGTGTGCTCTGTTGGCGTGGTTATTGTAAGAGGAGGTGAGGTGGTGGATCGTTTCTACTCGCTCATCAAACCGGAGCCCGAGTATTACAACTACCGGTGCAGTCAGGTGCATGGCCTTTGCGCTGCAGACACGGACGATGCGCCGGTTTTTCCCGAAGTGTGGAAGCTGATTGAGCCGAAGATAGCGGGGCTTCCGCTTGTGGCTCATAACAAGGCGTTCGACGAGAGCTGCCTGAAAGCCGTCTTCCGTGTCTATCAGATGGACTATCCCGACTACGACTTCTACTGCACCTGCATCGCCTCACGCAAGGTCTGGCCCAAAGGTCGTCATACGCTTGACGTTATAGCAGCTCGCTGTGGCTATGACTTGACACAACACCATCACGCCTTGGCAGATGCGGAGGCCTGCGCAGCAATTGCGTTGGAAATATTATAACAAGCCGAAGCTTTTATCTGCTGATTCTTCTCAGCACCCACAATGCTGAGAAAAGCATCGCTATGCCTAAGATCCAGGAAATGGCAGCACTGGCTACGATGCCGAGCTGCTGTGTGAAGCCGGCTACGACAAAGGTGAGGAATGACACGGCGGCGACAGTTATGGCGTAGGGCAACTGCGACGATACGTGGTGAACGTGCTTGCACTCGGCGCCTGCCGACGCCATAATGGTGGTATCGGAGATTGGAGATATATGGTCACCGCAGACTGCACCTGCCATGCATGCCGAGATGGAGATGATGCGCAGCGGAGCGGCTGCAGGGAATACGGCAATGCAGATAGGGATGAGTATGCCGAATGTTCCCCAAGAGGTGCCGGTGGCAAAGGCGAGCAACGCTGCAACGATGAAGATTATCGCCGGTAGCAGCATCTGCAGACCAGAGGCTGTGCTTGCCACAACGCCCGACACGTATTCGGCAGCGCCAAGTGAGTCGGTCATGCTTTTCAGTGTCCATGCAAGGGTGAGAATCAGTATGGCAGGCACCATGGCTTCGAAGCCTTTGATAAGACAACTCATGGCATTGTCGAACTTCAGTGTGCGGCGTGCCACGAACATTGCTATTGTAAGAATCAACGCTGCAAGCGAACCGATAACCAAGCCTACCGAAGCGTTGCTTGCTGCAAACGCATCTACGAAGTTGTGGTAGCAAGTGCTTGTTGCGTCGAAATATCCTCCAGAGTAAATCATGCCAGCCATGCAGAACACGATGAGCATCAGGATAGGCATTACGAGGTCGGCAACCGAACCCTTTGTCGTTGCAGGCTTCTTGCTGTCTTGCTTGGCACCCACACCGTGTTCTACGATTTGCAGTTTTGTGTCAATCACTTCATCCACCTGACCGCCGGTGCGCTCGTACCATTCCTGCAGACGTGCGTCGTACTTGCTCATGGCCTTGAAGTCGAAACCCGACAACACGATCATAAATATGAATATGATGGTGAAGAAAGCGTAGAAGTTGAATGGTATAGCCTGACAGAACAACGCCAGACCATTTTCGCCGCCTGACACGAAACCCGACACGGCAGCCGCCCAGCTCGATATGGGCGATATGATGCAGACCGGAGCAGCGGTAGAGTCGATGAGATAGGCGAGCTTCTCTTTTGTAACGCCATGGCGCACGGTTATCGGACGCATCACAGAGCCTACTGTGAGACAGTTGAAGTAGTCGTCGATGAAGATGAGTAGACCGAGAATGATAGTTGCAATCTGCGCACCTATCTTTGTCTTTATGTGTTTGGAAGCCCAGCGTCCGAAAGCAGCCGATCCGCCAGCCTTGTTCATGAGCGACACGATGGAACCCAAAACCACAAGAAACACGATGATGCCCACGTTCCATGGGTCGGACAGGCAGGAGATAAGACCGTACTGCTTGGCGTCAGCTCCCGTGCCAACGGTGTCGTTGAGCAGATGAGTCAAGAATCCTTCAAAACCTGTGCCCATCGACATGCTGTATAATATAGCGCCGAGCACAATGCCGATGAACAACGAAGAATATACCTCCTTGGTCTTCAGTGCAAGTGCAATTGCCACGACGGGAGGAAGAAGAGACCAGATAGTCCCGATGAAATTAAAATCCATAATATTATTATCCCTTAATCTTTTTCGGAGTGCAAAGGTAAGGCTTTATTTGGATTGTTGCAAAAAGTTGCAACAAAAAAACGGATGGCGAGCCGTTTGTAGCTTGCCATCCGTTTTGTCGGTTATGTTAGCGTCGCTTGTTGGCGATGCGTTGTCTTACAGTTATGACGTCGCTTTTACTTCGCGATTACCTCGAATACCTCTACGTTGCCCTCAATCTCAGCCTTCACAGCCTTTTTGTTGAGTTCTACGTTGAAGAACGAGTTGTTGATGTCGGTAGAAGCGAGGAGCTTGCCCTTCTTGTTGTACTGGTTGAACTTAACGGCGCCGTTCTGCTCTACGTTGAGGAGCATGGTGTATGCCTTTGTGCCAGGAACAACAGAGAACGAAGTCTTGCCACTGTTGCGGAACGATGTTACAGGGTTCTTGTCGAAGCCGAACATGGCAGCGTCGAGATCTGCTGATTCAACCTTGAAGTTGAGGCTCTCTGGAGTTGTGGGGTTAACCATGAACTCGCGCACAGCAATCCAGCTCTTCTTCTCAGACACGGCCTTGCGGATGCGGACGTAGCGTGCCTTTACCGGCTCGCCCTTCCAATGAATGATGTAGGTCTTGAGCAACTCGCCGGTGAGCTGTGTCCACGACTTGCCGTCCTCAGAAGCCTCGAGCACTACGTTGTCGAAGTAGTCGACATCGTCTACCGAGTTGCGTCCCTGGAGAATCTTCACCTCGCGAACGTCGCGAACCGTGCCCAGGTCGGCACCCACCCAGTCGCCAGTAGACTGGCTCTGACCGCAGTGGTAGTATGTAGTAGAGTCGTTGTCGAACATCAGCTTGCTCTGAGTTGTAGCGAGCGTCGGGTAAGTGCCCATGCCCTTATAGAAAGCAGGCACCTCACCAGTGAGGTTCTTGAAGAACTCCTGAGCCATATCGTCCATAGCGTTCTCGTAGAACGGCTGCAGCTTCATAGTGCCGAGCTTGTGCTTCTCGTAAGCGGCGCGAGCCTCCTTAGTCATTCGGTTGGCCACGAAACCGTTCCAGAAGTTAGAAGCGTCGCCGCTGCGGAAAGTCTTCATCAGTTCAAGAGTGTTCTTGCCACGTGCACCGAGCTTCTCGAACTCTACGAGCCACGGCTTCAGTTCCTTCATCAGAAGCGGGTTCTTGCAGTCGCGCTCCATAGTGCTCTTTGTCTTCTCGACGCGGTCGAACTCTGCATAGAGGTCGTTGTAAGCCTTGTCAGAGTAGTCGGCAAGACGGAAGGTGTTTGTCTCCCACGACTCGGCACGGCGGTAGCCCGTCTCTGTGTCGCAAGAGTGGATGGCGAATGTGCGGTAAGCCTCGTGAGCCTCAGGTGTGAGATCAACCAGACCGCGCTCCCAGTTGTCGATAGCGTTGTAGTCGGCTACGTTCCAGTTGTAGTCAGCCACGCCGTAGAGCGCCAGCTTCGAAGCCTCGCCGTGCTCCATCGGGTTAGACAGTACGCCAGAAGTCATCTTGTCGGTGATGTCGGTCTCCAAACCGTATGCCGGGCCCTGCATGATGATGTGGCGGGCATAGTCGGTAACGGGGAAGTTCCACCAGTAGTAAGCCGGACGCTTGATACGAGAGTCTACGAAGTCGAGAGTTTCCTTGGTGAGGTCAGAGCAAACCACAGCACCAGTCCAGAACACCTGCACCTCAGGGTCGAGCTCGTTGCCGTAGATAGCGAGCGGTCCGTCAGGACCCGGCTTTGCCCAAAGCTGCGAGTAGTCGGTAGGGCAGACAACGAGCGGAGCAACGTCGCCCTTCGCCTTCACGAACTCTTTTGTGAGGCGGTTCACGAGTGCCACCTGCTTCTTCGGGTTGGTACCCTCGCCGTCGATGTCGTCGAAGTGGATGGCGAACGAGCGCACGCCGAGTTCGTACATAAGGTTGAACTTGTTTACGAGGTTGTTATAGTCCTCCTCGTTCCACTTGATGTCCTGACCCGGGTGGATAGCCCACACGAAGTCGACGCGGTTGCGGCGGCAAGCCTCCACGAGTTCGTGAATGTTCTTTGCCTGCTCCGGCGGATAAGGCAGACGCCAGTTAGGACAGCTGTGATAAGGGTCGTCCTTCGGTCCGTACACATACTCGTTGAGCTTGTTGCGTCCGTAGTAGTCGATGAGCGAGAGGCGCACCTGGTGCGACCACGGTTCGCCGTAGAAACCCTCTACCACGCCGCGCAGCGGCAGGTCGGGATAGTCGTTGCATGTGAGGTAAGGCACCTTGCCCTGAGCAGCCGGACTCTCCACGATCTGGCGCAGAGTCTGAAGAGCGTAGAACGCGCCACGCTCGTCGTAGCCCACGATGTTGATACCCTTCTTGTCGACGGTGAGGAGATAGGCACCCGATACCATCTTCTTCAGACCAGCCTTCTTTGCCGGTTTCTCGCCGAAGGTGATGTTGAGCGGAGTGCCCTTAGCGTTATGCTTGAGGAAGTTGACGTCGCCAGCAAATTTGCCCGACTTGTCGATGAGCTTAACGCCAGCGCTGAGGTCGGTCCATGTCTGCAAGTCGAGGTTGAAGTTGTG
The DNA here is from genome assembly GCF_019052365.1 of Leyella stercorea. Classification (GTDB taxonomy): domain Bacteria; phylum Bacteroidota; class Bacteroidia; order Bacteroidales; family Bacteroidaceae; genus Prevotella. Next base: position 9,920 of record NZ_JAHQUY010000067.1, on the reverse strand, counting down.
CGGCGTAGGGTTTACGACGATGCCGTGGTGGTCGAGCTTCTTGCCCGGCACCATGTTCACATCCTGCTTTTCACCACGCTGCGAGTTGAGGTCGAATGTCTCGGTCTGCGCAAACGCGCTGGCACAAGCAGCTGTGAAGAGAGCTGTGAGAAGGAGGTTGTTTTTAATCATTGTTATGTTTGTTTTAGTAAAAGTCGTTAGGTCGGTGTATGCAGTGGTGCATACACACAAGTACAAAGTTAGTGATTTTGTGTTGATTGGTAAAATAGGCAGGTCTCTTTTAATTAATTTTAGTACGTGCGGAGCTAAAACGTGAGTGACGGAGAGGGTAGAATGGAAAAAAATGTGTAACTTCGCAGTTGATGATAGACCATGCAACGATAGAAAGGATAAAAGACGCTGCCAACATTGTGGAGGTAGTGTCGGAGTTTGTGACGCTCCGCAAGAGCGGCAGCAACTATAAGGGTTTATGCCCGTTTCACGACGAGAAGACCCCGTCGTTCTATGTGTCGCCGGCGCGCGGCACCTGCCATTGCTTCGGATGCGGCAAGGGCGGCAACCCCGTTGGCTTCATTATGGAGCATGAGCAGATGACCTATCCCGAGGCGTTGCGATGGCTCGCACGCAAGTATCACATCGAGATAAAGGAGCGTGAACTCTCCGACGACGAGAAGCGCGAGCAGAGCGAGCGCGAGAGTATGTTCATCGTGAACGAGTGGGCTGCCTCTTATTTTCAGCACCTCATGCACGACACCGCCGACGGCGTAGCCATCGGCATGCAGTATTTCCGCAGCCGTGGGTTCCGCGACGACATCGTGAGCAAGTTCCAGTTGGGCTTCGACGGCCCCGACCGCCGTGCGCTTGCTCAGGAAGCACTGCGCAAGGGCTATAAGGAAGACTTCCTGCTGAAGACCGGCATCTGCTACAAGAACGACCGTGGCGAACTAATCGATCGCTATGCCGGACGCGTTATCTTCCCGTGGATAGGCATCAGCGGAAAGGTGGTGGGCTTCGGCGGACGACTGCTCGACTCGCGCACAAAGGGTGTGAACCAGAAGTACGTCAACTCGCCAGACTCGGAGATTTACCACAAGGACCGCGAGCTGTATGGCATCTATCAGGCTAAGAAGGCGATAGCCAAGGAAGACCGAGTGTACATGGTGGAGGGATACACCGACGTCATCTCCATGCATCAGTGCGGCATAGAGAACGTAGTGGCTAACTCGGGTACGGCGCTTTCGGTGCATCAGATACACATACTGCACCGTTTCACGTCGAACATCACCCTGCTTTACGACGGCGACGCGGCAGGCATACACGCTGCGCTGCGCGGTACCGACATGCTGCTCTCTGAAGGCATGAACCTCAAGGTGTTGCTGCTGCCCGACGGCGACGACCCCGACTCGTTCGCACGCAAGCACTCGGCTGAGGACTTCCGCAAGTATATCGAGGAGCATCAGACCGACTTCATCGAGTTCAAGACCGACTTGCTGCTGCGCAACGAACGCGACCCGCTGAAGCGTTCGGAGGCAATCAACTCCGTGGTGCGCAGCATATCGTTCGTGACGAACCCGATTCTGCGCGACACGTATCTGCACGACTGCTCGGTGCGTATGGGCATCAACGAGGCTACGCTCATCAATACGCTCAACAACTTCATTCGCAGCAACCGCGAGGAAACCGCTTCCTCATTGAATAACTCACAATCGACGCAGACGGCAACTCAAAACTCAAAACTCAAAATTCAAAACTCTCCTTCCCCGCTACAGCAGGCGTCTAAGGTGGAGCAGATGCTTGTGGAGCTGGTTGTGCGCAACGGCGACACTATCATATATAATAATGTAGAGACGGAGGACGGCACGACGGTTAACCTGAATGTGGCGCAATACATAGCGTACAACCTCGGCGTAGACGGACTGAAGTTTGCCAATCCGCTCAACTCGCGCATCCTTGACGAGGCTGTGAACCACGCCGGTGACGAGAATTTCTGTGCCGAGCAGTTCTTTCTTCACCATTCGGACATCGAGATATCGCGCATAGCTACCGACCTCTGCATGGACAAGTATCAGTTGCTCGACGAGCAGAAGGCGGCACGTGCCGACGAGGAGAAGAACGCCGACGAGCTGCGCGCTGAGGAGGAGAACCGCATAGAGGCTCTGCGCCAGCAGACCGAACACCTGCTCAACGACTTCCGAATGGACTATCTGGAGCAGCGTCTGCGCGATCTGAAGCGCGATATATCGCTTGCGGTGAACGACCCCGAACGACTGCAGCAACTGATGGAAGAGTATAAGACGGCGCACGAACTGCGCTCGCAGCTCGCAAGGTTGTTGGGAAATAATATTATAGCATGATAGGGGGTGAAGTGGTGAGATGGTGAGGTGGTGACAATAGTCTTGCAAATCTCAACCCCTCACCATCTCACCATCTCACCATCTCAACATAACAACATACAATATGTTCTACATCCATTGGGCATTCATATTAGCTTACGTTTTCATTATTGTCAGCATCATGCTGGCAGTATTGATGGACAACCGTCAGCCGGCAAAGACGATAGCCTGGGTGATGGTGCTGCTCTTTATGCCCATTGTCGGAATAATACTGTACGTTTTCTTCGGACGAAACACTCGCAAGATGACGTTCATATCACAACGGTCGCTCGACCAACTGTCGAAGCGTTCGATGCTCGAGTTTGTGGAGCAACGCCAATTGATGTTGCCCGACGACTACCGTTCGCTCATACAACTCTTTACCAACCAGAGCCTTGCCCTTCCGTTCAAGGACAACGAGGTGGAGTTCTACACCGATGGCTACGAGTTCTTCCCCGCATTGCTAAAGTCGATAGCTTCGGCACGCAAGCATATACATCTTGAGACATACATCTTCGCCGACGATGCACTCGGACGGCTTGTGGCAGACGCACTCATCTGCAAGTCGAGAGAGGGCGTAGAGGTGCGGCTTATCTACGACGATGTGGGCTGCTGGCGGGTGCCCCGCGAGTTGTTCGAGCGTATGCGCCGTGCTGGGATAGATGTCAATGCCTTTATGCCCGTTAAGTTTCCGGCGTTTACGAGTAAGGTGAACTACCGCAACCATCGCAAGGTGTGCGTAGTAGACGGCGTTGAGGCGTTTGTTGGCGGCATGAACATCGCCCTGCGCTATGTGAAAGGAATATACAAAGGGCGTCTGCCGTGGCGCGACACCCATCTCCGTATACGTGGTGGAGCGGTGTACGCCCTGCAGCGCACGTTCCTCGTCGACTGGTATTTCGTCGACCGCACACTCGTCACCAACTCAAAATACTATCCGCCGATGCCGTGGCGCATAGAGAACAACTGCCTGATGCAGGTCGTGACGAGCAGTCCGATTGCCAAATGGCCGGACATCATGCAGGGATATGTGCGCATACTGCTTGAGGCGAAGAACTATGTATACATGGAGTCGCCTTACTTCCTGCCTACTGAGCAGGTGCTCTTCGCCATGCGCACGGCAGCACTTGCCGGCGTAGATGTGCGACTGATGATTCCGCGCCATAGCGACTCTCGCTTGCTTGAACTTTCGTCGATGTCGTTCGTGACGGAGGTGCTTGAGGCAGGCGTTAAGATAATGCTTTACGAGGCTGGATTCAACCACAGCAAGTTGCTTGTGGCTGACGATGCGCTCTGCACCTGCGGTTCTACGAACATCGACTTCCGCAGCTTCGAGAACAATTTCGAATCCAACGTCTTTATATACGACCGCACAACGGCGCTGCGCATGAAGGAAATCTTTATCAGTGATGAGCAAGAATGTGTAGACTTCTTGAGCGTGTACAGCGAGCGAAAGCGCCCGTTCATGCACCGTCTGGCGGAGTCGCTTGTTAGAGTGTTCTCGCCACTGTTGTAAAATATGATGTTGATGTGTTGAGATGGTGTTATGTTGACAAATGAAACATATCTCAACATAACAACATAACAACACCTCACCACATATCCTAAATAATTTCAAAGTGTTTCAGTGCATTCGCGATGCCATCCTCGTCTACGCTGCTTGTCACATAGTCGGCGTGCGCCTTCACCTCGTCAAGCGCATTGCCCATAGCCACGCCAACGCCAGCCGCACGCAACATAGAAAGATCGTTGCCGCCGTCGCCGAACGCCATCGTTTCGCTGATGTCGATGCCCATGTGCTCGGCAATGGCACGGATGCCGTTCGCCTTGTCGGCAGTGGCAGACGTAAGGTCGCAGAACGCAGGATACCAGCGTGCAGACGTTGTGCCTGGTATGTGGGGTAGGATAGTGCGCTCCTGGTCCTCGGTGAGGAACGGCGTAATCTGCAGTATGCCCTGCTTTATAACCTCCTCAACCGGCACGTCGAACTTGTTGTACTTCACCTTCAGCATGTCGTAGAATACATGGTTCACGCTGTCGTTGCGGTTGATGATCTGCAGATCCTTTGTGCCTACAACCACCGCCGGCACGTCGAGACGGTTGCAGAAGTCGACTATCGCCTCTGCTTCGTGAGTAGGGATGAGGTCCTGGCGCACTACCTCGTCGCCATAAACGCATTGAGCGCCAGTGGCAAGAATAAAACCGTCCATGATGTCCTCCACCTCCGTGATGTTGTTGAGCAACTGGCGTGGGCGACCCGTAGCGGTGAAGAGCTTCACGCCGCGCTTATGAGCCTCGCGAAGCGCTTCGATTGTTGACTCCGGCACCTTGTGTGTATTAAAGCTGACGAGCGTACCGTCAACGTCGAAAAATAATGCTTTTATCATATTTCGTTTTTTTATTCAGTAGGAGGCTATGGCATTAGCTTTCCGCTACGCGCCGCTGACTTTCAGTTCTTGCCGTAGCCCTGTTGTGTGATACGGGCAGGAAAGCCCATACCTCCTAAACATTGCAAAGGTACGCAGAAAAAGCAGAAGCCGAAAATTATACTACTTGATTGATGTCAAAATCAAAAAATAATTACTACTTTTGTAACTACATATTTACACGGAACATACATTAAACAACCATTAATCAGCAAAGGAAATGACAGAGCAGACGCAACTCGCTTGGGACATAATAGAAACAACGAACACCAACCTCTTTCTCACCGGTAAGGCTGGCACGGGAAAGACCACCTTTCTGCGTCGACTGAAGGAGGAGTCGTCGAAGCGCATCGTGGTGGTAGCGCCTACGGGCATCGCTGCCATCAACGCCGAAGGTGTGACTATCCACTCGTTCTTCCAGTTGTCGTTTGCGCCGTTCATACCCAACTATAATCTCAAGGAACAGCAGTTCCGCTTCTCCAAACAGAAGATAAACGTCATCCGTTCTATCGACACGCTCGTCATCGACGAGATCTCTATGGTGCGTGCCGACCTTCTCGATGCCGTAGACAGCGTGCTGCGCCGTTTCCGCAAGAACAACCTTCCGTTTGGCGGTGTTCAGATGGTTATGATCGGCGACTTGGGTCAGCTTGCTCCGGTGGCTAAGGACGACGAGTGGCAGATGCTCTCGCGCTATTACGCCACGCCTTACTTCTTCTCGTCGCTCGCCCTGCAGCGCACACGCTACGCCATCGTCGAACTGACGAAGGTGTATCGCCAGAGCGACAAGCGTTTTCTCGACATACTGAATAAGGTGCGCGAAAACCGTGCTGACGCTGCGGTGCTCTCTGCGCTCAACTCGCGCTATATACCCAACTTCAAGCCGCGCAAGGAAGACGGCTACATACGTCTTACGACGCACAACTGGCAGGCGCAGCGCATCAACGACCACGAGCTTGAACTGCTCCCCGGCAAGCCCTATACCTACACTGCCACCATCGAAGGCAAGTATCCAGAGATGCTCTTCCCGACCGACGAGACGCTCACGCTGAAGACCGGTGCGCAGGTGATGTTCGTGAAGAACGACTCGTCGGCAGACAAGGCTTACTACAATGGTATGATTGGCACCATTGCGGCGATAGACGCCGAGGGTTTCACCGTTACGGCGAAGGACACCGGCGAGAATATACGTGTGCAGCCCGAACAGTGGGACAACACGCGCTACGTGCTCAACGAGAAGACCAACGAGATAAGCGAGGAGGTGGAAGGAACCTTCACGCAGTTCCCCGTGAAGACGGCTTGGGCTATCACCGTTCACAAGAGTCAGGGTCTTACGTTCGACCACGCCATCATCGACGTGCAGCGTGCCTTCACCCACGGACAGACATACGTGGCGCTCTCGCGTTGCCGCACACTCGAAGGCATGGTGCTGAGTGCGCCTCTGCCGCAGTCGGCTATCATTCGTGATGAGGCTGTGGACGAATACGCCACGCACGCCATTGAGCACACGCCGAGCGAGGGACAGATAGAGCAGTTGCAGCGCGACTACTATCTGTCGGTGGTGAGCGAACTGTTCGACTTCCGTCCGCTGATGGATGCCTTCAACCGTGTGCTCGACTTGCTCGACGGACATTTCCGCCGTTCCTTCCCGAAGCTCATTGCCGAATACAAGGCTCGCACGGGCACTATAAAGACCGAGCTTATGGATGTAGCCGAGCGCTTCAAGTTGCAGTACAGTCAGATTGTCATTGCTTCTGCCGACTATCAGACTAACGCCCTGCTGCAGGAACGTCTGAAGAAGGGCGCCGAATACTTCGCTCGAAAGATTACCGATGTGGAGGAGCTTGTGAAGAAGACATCGGTGAAGACCGAGAACAAGGACGTGAAGAAACGTTACAACGATGTGTTCCCAGCGCTCAAAGAGGTGGTGATGCAGAAGCGCGCCCTCCTCAACTGTGTCAAGGCTGACGGCTTCACTCTGCACAGCTATCTGCGCCAGCGTGCCCTGGTACTTGCCGGAAAAACAATATCAGAAAAATAGACAAATGGTATGGTTTTTATACCTATGAACCATTATGGACTTGTACAGTTCGTCACTTTACCCTAACTTTGCCCTTTGACAGGTAATGCCGTGCAAACGGCATTTATAGTATAACCTAAAAAACGAATTACTATGAGTAGGGTTTTTCAAGTGAAGCCTAAACGTATTAAGCGCTCCAATGGCACCGTTCTCACACCAGACATGGTTGTGACCGTTACGACTCTGCAGCACACCACCAACCCATTCTACAATGGAGCCAAGGAACTGCAAGAGACATATATGCGCATCTATGCTTTCGACTATAAGAAGGCATGCTGCAATCAGAATGACTTTGAGTTTGTGAAGTTGGACTAATTTTTTAACTATTAATACATACAATTATGGGAAAGAATTCAAACAAAAATTCATCAAAAGAGATTGTTAAGACAACTGTGAAGATAGCAGGAGCTATTGCATCTGTTGGAGCTGCGATTCTTAACGCTATGGGTGATAGCAAGAAGTAATTAATGCAGAATCTTGACTTTTAAGAGATACCTCCCTAATTCTAATTGGGGGGGGTATTTTGCGGATTTTAAATTGAATTTATAAAAATATGGTTTTAAGTATTGTAAATGAAGCAGCCCTTCCTGTGTGGATTTTATGGGTGTTTGGTAGTAGTTTAATTAGTTTACTAGTAGGTCTTTTCTATGGATTAGTGTCTTCGCCAGATGAGAATACTAAACGAATAGTTGTCTTTGGTTCAAAGGCATCTGGTAAAACCACTTTGTGGAATCAACTTATGGATAAGAAGGTAGTGACAGAATACCGAACTACTGATCAAGAAAAGATAGAAAGCTTTAATGTTTTTGCTAATAATCGCTATGTAAGGGTCCTTGCAACAAAGGATATTGGTGGTGGTGATATGTTTGTGAGATATTATAATGAGCTAATATCTGAAAATGGTACATTTGTTTATTTCTTGGTTGATTTGACACGCTTGCATGAAACAAAGCAAGAAATACGCTCACGTCTTCAAGTAATATCGAAGTGTATAAAGGATAAGAAACTGCTAAATTGTGGTTTTAAGATTATTGCAACACATTTTGATGAATATGATAAGAATAATCATTATCCTCTGGAAAAAACAAAAAAAGCAAAAGCTGAGGTTATTAGCGTTTTAACTGATAAGAAGATAAATAATTGTTCTTTAAAAATTGATTTAGACCACATTATGGTTGCTAATTTGTTGAACAAATATTATATAGATATTATAAAAAAAGAAATAGCACAAGAATAGTTATGAAAACAATATTATGGTATCAGCCTGAAAAAATTGATGCTCCTGATATAGTTGTAGCTGATGGAGTGATTTTAGCCAAAACCAAAAGGAATTTTGCATTTTCTAAATTAAAAGAAGCCTCAGATAAATGTATTGATAAGAAAATGCCTTGGTGTGGGATTGTTGAGATTTCAGATGGTAAGGTATTCTTTGTTAAAGGTTCTTTTAAAGGTGTTGATGAACATGGACGTACTTTGTCGTTTATGTTCTTGAGTACAAAGTGTGATGATTATTTACTTGCATTGAATGATGAATTGCAAGTAGTACATCAAGAATTGTCAGAAGAGACATTGAAGTGTATAAACAAAAAAAAAACGGGCACTGTTGAAAAAATTATTGCCGCAATAATAATTGTTATATTAGCTGTAATAGCTTTTTTAATTCTTTAGAATAATGGAAACTAAATCAAGTTTATTAATAATAGCCGATGACGATTTGTCATACGGCATTAATCAGGGATATTATCCTGATATGACAAAGGCTATAGACTTAGGTAATTTAACAGTCTATCCTTTAAGTAATGTAGACAATCTGAAAGAACATGATATTCAGTTGTCTGCTCAGCCGATAGGTGATGGAGAAGATGTGTATTTCAGAAATCCATATGCTAATTGTTATGTTTCAATGAAGGATTCTGATTTGTTGAATACTTTCGTTGAAACTAAGAGTTATGCTATTAAGGAGACTTTGGTTCTTATGGGTGCGAAAGATATTGTTATGAAAGAATCAGTTCATGATAAAGATTCGCAGAATTATGAGTCAAACAATAGAATGGGCAATAATATTGCTAAGGCAGAAATCAATGGTAAATGTGTTAATGAGGTATCTGTTGATATGACGTCTACTGTAGAAAGTCATGATCCCAATAGAAAGCCTAAAAGCTATAAGGAGGTTGTTGACTTTATGAATATTCACGGGTTAGCTTCTGATCCGAAGCTCAGATTGTTATGTGAGCGTTTGAAATCAGATGGTAGGATAAGTGGCATAGAGAAGTATGAGATTTCGTATTGTAGTGAAATAGCGCAAGCTATTAACATTGCAGCGAAGATTGATTACAAATTATTCAGTGCCAATCTGGATTTCTCAAGTGAGCATAATCATGTGCATATAATAAAAAAGTCGTTGGAAATTAATTTTGGATAATATGGAAAGTGGCGCATTCTTTGTTCCTTGGTTTGATAAAGATGGTTATATAGAGGGAATTAATGGAAAGAAACTTCTTGTTCTTGGTGCTAGTTTTTATTGTAATCAAGATGGTAAAAGAAATGAACGTTGTGAATATTATGATGATTGTACAATAAATCTGAACACTAGAAAGTACGATTTGCGTTGCCCGTATAATAATGGGCGACCTTTACATGATTTGCCAACTGATGATCTTTGTGAAGATGCTCCTGCGCATAAGAATTTTTTCGATTTATTCAAAGATTTTTTAGGAGATAAAGAATTGAATTTTGATGATTTTTGGAAAAAAGCGGCTTTTACTAATTATGTTCAACATGAGCTTGGTAACCGAACAGATACACAAGCGTCAGATTGCAAGGAGGAATATTTAGTAATGTTCGAGGATGTTTTATCAAAATTACCTCAGATACCTGATGTTGTTATAACTTGGGGATCTATTATTGATAAGGAATTAAAAAAGAAAAAGGAATCAGATAAGTATCCAAATTTTGAAAACACATGTAACAAGAATGATTGTTATAAATTTCTGTGGAAAAATTATGCAGGAAAAGACATAACGTTTTTATGTTTTTACCATC
>NZ_JAHQUY010000066.1 GCF_019052365.1 Leyella stercorea | reverse complement strand
GCAAATGTAATAATATCGAATACAAATGGCGATAAGGAGAAAACATATACGATATCAAAGGAGAATTCGTCAATAACAGACGATGCCTCAGAATTTAAAAATGGAGTTCATATTGTATCTATGTTTGTTAATGGAAAACTTACTGATTCTATACAATTAAGAAAATAAATAATAATAAAAACATATAAGTATGAGAAAAGTTTTAACAATAATGTTTTTGCTTTTGGTTTCATTTGCAGAAGCACAAGAATACCGTCCGATGCTGACCGACGGCAAGGAATGGCATTGTTTTCGTAGAGTGGCATTGTCGGATGTAGATTGGGATCCGAACGGAGAATGGACATACACCATAAAGGTGGTGGGCGACAGTCTTATAAACGGTGTCGCATACAAGAAGATGTGCAGGGAGTATACCCAGGATGTTCCGTCGGGAGAAAGCAGATGCACGTACTTCGCTGCAATAGAAAAAGATCGTAAGGTGTACAGCTACCACGAAGAAGGAGATGTTCTGTATCTTGATTTCAGTCTGCATGAAGGCGATTGCGTTACCGGCAATCCTGAATTTGTAGTTACAAATGAAGAAACGTTTGAGGCGAAAAACCGCCAGTACAGACGCCTTGTGCTGAATGGCTACGTTTGGGTTGAAGGCATAGGCTGCAGAAACGCATTTGAGATTATACCGGAAATGGGAATCGAATTGGCGCCGCCCTATATCCTGGAAGACTATATGGTAGAGTGTTACGACAACGGCGAATTGATATTCACCAAAGACGACTTCTATAACACAACGACCGGCATCGAAAACGTAACTGCTGAGGACCAGAAGAACGCTGATGTGTATAGCATTTCGGGTGTGAAGATTGCGAAACCTGAAAAGGGCATGTATATACAGAACAAGCGCAAATACATAGCGCATTAAAGCGTAACGTGAGAGTATTGTATATAAACGTAAAAGCGTCACCTACTATGGCAAAAGCCAAGTGGTGACGCTTTTACTTTTTTACTCTTTTACCTTTAAAAGCACTTTCACCGCTTCGCCCACGGTAGGCACACCGTTCACCACCATATAGCGCTTGCCCCTCACTTCCTTGAGGTCGCAGCGGCGTGCGTTGGCAGCGATGTAGTTGAGAACCTTGCCAAATGTAGCACTCTTGTAGTAGGCAGAGTTGGGGTTGCTCACGAACTGCATCTGCATGCGGCCCTGCTTCAGAATAATCTTCTCGCAGCCGAGACTCTTGCCGTAGCGGCGCAGCGGCACCACCTGCAGCAGCTCTTCGCCCTCGTGAGGCATAGCGCCGAAGCGGTCGATGAGTCGCTGGCGGTAGGCGTCGAGCGCAGCATCGTCGCTGATGTTGTCGAGTTCGCGGTAGAGCAGCATACGCTCCGCACTTCCCGGCACGTAAGTGTCGGGGAAGTACATCTCGAGGTCGCTCTCCACGGCGCAGTCCTCTACGAAGGCGTCGCCCGTGAGATGGTTGCCAGCAGCCATCTCCTCGGCATACATATCGGCGAACTCGTCGTTCTTCAGTTCGGTGACAGCCTGGTTGAGAATCTTCTGATAAGTCTCGTAGCCAAGATCCTCCATGAATCCGCTCTGCTCGGCGCCAAGCAGGTTGCCCGCACCGCGGATGTCGAGGTCTTGCATGGCGAGGTTGAAGCCGCTGCCCAGTTCGGAGAAGTTCTCCAAAGCCTCAAGGCGGCGTCGTGCCTCGGGCGTGAGCACCGATTTAGGCGGTGCAAGCAGGTAGCAGAACGCCTTGCGGTTGGAACGTCCCACGCGACCGCGCATCTGGTGAAGGTCGGAGAGTCCGAAGCGGTGGGCGTCGTTGATGATGATTGTGTTGGCGTTGCTTATGTCGATGCCGTTCTCGACGATGGTCGTAGAGAGCAGCACGTCGTAGTCGTAGTTCATGAAGCCGATAAGAATCTTCTCAAGCTCCTCGGGCGACATCTGTCCGTGTCCGATAGCCACACGCGCGTCGGGCACGTATTTCTTTATGAGCGCAGCAATCTCGGGCAGGTTGTTGATACGGTCGTTCACGAAGAACACCTGTCCGTTGCGCGACATCTCGAAGTTGATGGCGTCAGCTATTATCTCATGTCCGTATACGCCCAGTTCGGTCTGCACGGGGTAGCGGTTGGGCGGTGGCGTGCGCATGATGCTCATGTCGCGAGCGCCCATCAGCGAGAACTGCAGCGTGCGCGGTATAGGCGTAGCCGACATCGTGAGCGTGTCGACATTGGTCTTCAGCTTGCGCAGCTTCTCCTTTGTAGACACGCCGAACTTCTGTTCCTCGTCGATGATGAGCAGTCCGAGGTCGTGCCACTCCACAGTCTTTCCTATCAGCTTGTGCGTACCCACGAGTATGTCTATCTTGCCCGCCTTAAGGTCGGCAAGCACCTCGCGTGTCTGCTTCGCCGTGCGGGCACGCGAGAGATAGTCGACACGCACCGGCATGTTCTTCAGACGGTCTGAGAAAGTCTTGTAGTGCTGGAAGGCGAGCACCGTTGTAGGCACGAGCACCGCCACCTGCTTCGAGTCGCACGCCGCCTTGAACGCCGCACGTATCGCCACTTCGGTCTTGCCGAACCCCACGTCGCCACACACAAGGCGGTCCATCGGTCGGGCAGACTCCATGTCGGCTTTCACGTCGTGCGTGGCGCGCTGCTGGTCGGGCGTGTCCTCGTAGAGGAACGACGCCTCAAGCTCGTTCTGCAGGTACGAGTCGGCTGAATAGGCGAAGCCTTTCTCGTGGCGCCGCTTGGCGTATAGCTTGATGAGGTCGCGCGCAATGTCCTTGATGCGTTTCTTCGTGCGCTCCTTCAGCTTCTCCCATGCGCCGGTGCCGAGCGTGCTGAGTCGGGGCGGTTCGCCCGTGTCGCTGCGGCGGTACTTCGATATCTTGTAGAGCGAGTGGATAGACACATCGACGATGTCGCCGCGCTGATAGTAGAGGCGTATCATCTCCTGGTAGGAGTCGCCCACAGGCACACGCACCAAGCCGCCGAACTTGCCGATGCCGAAGTCGACGTGCACGATGAAGTCGCCCGGCTCCATCTCCTGCAACTCCTTCATCGTGAGCGCCATCTTGCCCGTGCGGGCTGCGTCCGACTTAAGGTTGTACTTGTGGAAGCGGTCGAATATCTGATGGTCGGTGAAGAAGCACAGACGCAGATCGTTGTCGGCGAAACCCTCGTGCAGAGTGCGGTTGACGGGGGTGAAGGGGAGATTCGAGTTTTGAGTTTTGAATTTTGAGTTTTGAATTGTCGACTCCGCCGATGAGGAGTTGCTCAGTTGAGAGTTGCTCAGTTGAGAGTTGAGAGTTGGGAGTTGAGAGTTATGATTTGCAGATAGAGAGTGATCCTTGTTTCTGCGCATCTGCTGCAACTCCTCACTGTCGAAAATATCGCGCAGGCGCTGCGTCTGCTTCTCCGAGTCGGCGAGGATGTAGAGCCGGTAGCCCTGCAAGAGATAGTCGTCGAGCGTCTGAGTGAGCAGACTGAAGTTCTTGTGGAAAAGTGGCTGCGGCGAGATGTGAAACTCGATAGACACCTGCGGCGTGCCCGAAGGCTGTGCGCCGAACTCAACGAGGCGGAAGCGGCATATCTCCTCGCGGAATTTAGACGGCGACACGAGGTGGTTCTCCTTGCGCATGTCGCGCATTATCTGCTCCTGCTCTACCTCTGTAGCTCCCTCCAAGCGCTCGGTCATGGCCTGCTGCGAGAAGCCGTCGTTGTATATCTTCTCGATGGTAGAACAAAGGTAGAGACGGTCTTTCATCACGAGCAGAGCGTCTTCGGGCAGAAGCGATGTGAATGGTTGCTTTTCTTCTGTGAGCTGCGCCAGTTCGGGCACGATGCACACCTGCTGTTTCGAGTCCTTCGAGAGCTGGTCTGCCACCTCGAACGTGCGTATAGTATCTACCTCGTCGCCGAAGAAGTCGATGCGGAACGGCAGCTCCGACGAGTAAGAGTAGACGTCGATGATGCTTCCGCGCATGGCGAACTGCCCCGGCTCGTACACATAGTCGACCTCCTTGAAGCCGAACTCGCGCATCTTGCGTCCAAGGTCGGCAAAGTCGATGATGTCGCCCACGGCAATGTTGATGGTGCGCTCGTCGAGGCGGCGCTTCGACACCACAAGTTCGCTGAGCGCCTCGGGACAGGTGACGACATACAAGGCGTCGCCGGCTGTCTGTGCAGAGAGCCGGCTCAGCGTCTCGGTGCGCAATATCTCGTTGGCGGCGTCGCGCTGTCCGTACTTCACCGCACGACGGTACGACGACGGGAAGAACAGCACGTTCTCGGTACCGAGTATCTGCGTGAGGTCGTGGTAGAAGTAGCCTGCCTCCTCGTTGTCTTGCAGAACGAAAACGGCAGTGAGAGTTTTGAGTTTTGAGTTTTGAGTTTTGAATTGTTGCGACGGAGCGTCGCAATTTTGAGTTTTGAGTTTTGAGTTTTTCTTCCCGTTAACTCGTTCGGCTACGGCTGAGAAAAACACAGGAGCCGATGAGGCAAGTAGTCCACTAAGGAATACATGCCTCACCGACTCGTCGCTGATTGCTTTCAAAAAAGCCCCGCACTGAGGCAGGGCTGTATATACATTACTGATTTCTCTTATTTCCATAGGAATAGGGTGGGTGGTTTAGTGTTTCGCCTCAGGATACTTTCTGAACCAGCCGTCCCATCTGAGTCGCATCACGCCGAAGAAGGCTTCGCCGAAGATGCCGCCGCTCATCTTGCTAACGCCCTCGCGACGGTTGACGAAGATTACCGGCACCTCCTTTATCTTGTAGCCCATCTTGTAAGCCGTGAACTTCATCTCTATCTGGAAGGCGTAGCCCTTGAAGCGGATCTTGTCGAGGTCGATAGACGAGAGCACGCAGCGGCGGTAGCACTTGAAGCCGGCTGTGGTGTCGTGCACCTTGAAGCCCGTAACCATGCGCACGTACTTCGAAGCGAAGTAGCTCATAAGCACGCGGCCGATAGGCCAGTTGACAACGTTCACGCCGCTCACGTAGCGCGAACCGATAGCCACGTCGTAGCCCTCGTCGTGGCAGGCGCTGTAGAGGCGCGGCAGGTCGTTGGGGTCGTGAGAGAAGTCGGCGTCCATCTCGAAGATGTAGTCGTAGCCGTGCTCAAGCGCCCACTTGAAGCCTGTGATGTAGGCTGTGCCGAGGCCCAGCTTGCCGCTACGCTCGAGGATGAAGAGGCGGTCGGCGAACTCGTCGCTGATGAGGCGCTTCACGATGGCTGCGGTGCCGTCGGGACTGCCGTCGTCGATTACAAGAATGTGGAAACACTTCTCAAGTGCGAACACCGCGCGTATTATCTTCTCGATGTTCTCCTTCTCGTTATATGTCGGTATGATTACGATACTGTCGCTTTTGTTCATAGTCTTGCTGTTGAAATGGTTTTACATTGTCAACTCGTAACTCGTCTACTTGTAACTCGTTTACTTGTCAACTGGTCAACTAAAATGCAAATGTACGAAATGTATTCGACACAAGTGCGCTTGTTGCGTTAAAAAACGTGTTTTTATGCGTGTTACTGGTCGGGATTCTCTACAAAACCTTGATATTTCTCCTCAAGTCCGCTCATCACCACCTTGTAGCTCTCCTCTTCAAGATACTTGATGTTGTCTGCACTCTTGCCAATAGGCTGTATCGGTTTGTGGATAGTGAGGCGCAGCGGATGCCATACCACCCACTTCATGTCGCGTGTACGAGGCATGACGTCGAACGAGCCGTTGATGGTGAGCGGCACTACGGGCAGTTCGATGTCGTCGGCGAGCATGAATGCGCCACGCTTGAATACGCCCATGTGTCCGGTGAACGTGCGCGCTCCCTCGGGGAATACAACGAGCGACATGCCGCCCTGCAGCGTCTGTCGTGCGCTGTCGTATGTGGCGCGTATCTTGCTTGCGCCGCGCTTGTCTACGAAGATGTGGTGAGCAGCCTCGCACGCCTTGCCTACGAACGGCATCTGGCGTAGCTGGCGCTTCATCATCCACTTGAAGTTGCGGCACAGGAAGCCGTAGATGAGGAAGATGTCGAACGCTCCCTGGTGGTTGGCTACGAACACGTACGACTGTCCTTTCACAAGATTCTCGCGTCCTTCAACCTTCACCGGCAGCATGAGTATGCGTATGATGAACTGTGCCCACCACTTGCCAGGATAGTAGCCCCAGAAGTGGCCGTTGCCCAATGAGCAACCTATTATCACCATCAGACTTGTTATGACGGTATAGATAGCTATCAAGGGAAGAGCTATCAGGAGTTGGTATGTACGATACAGATATTTCATTGCTTTTTACTTTTTTACTTTTAACGTGATTTCCACAACCTCCGGCTTCATGTGGAAGCGGAATGGTATGAAGGCGCCAACGCCTGTAGACACATACAGATAGCGGTTGCCCTCTTTGTAGAGTCCGGCATCTTCTGTGTTCACGATGCTTGTTGGTCGCCAGCCGAACAACGAGAGCTGTCCGCCGTGCGTATGTCCGCTCAGCGTAAGTTGCGCGTTGCACTGCGGCAGAATGTGTCGGCGCCAAGCCGACGGGTCGTGCTGCATCATGATGACGAACGACTTCGGCGATATGCCGTGCAGCGCCTTGCGATAATCTGCCTTCGCAGGGAACGGCGGGCGTCCGTCGTTCTCAGTTCCTGCTATCACTATAGAGTCGGCTCCGCGGCGCAGTATGCGGCGTTCGTTGAGCAGCAAGTCCCAGTTCATCGAACCTTCCAGCGAGCGCGTCAGGCGTTCCATTTCACTTCTCTGCTCTGCGGTGGCAGTCTTCACGTAGTCGGCGTAGTCGTGGTTGCCGAGAACCGAGAAGATGCCGTCGACAGGATGCAGATGTATCAGCGTGGCCGTGAAGCTCACAGCCTCCTGCGGACGCATGTTGAGCAAGTCGCCCGTGAAGAGCAGCGCGTCGGGATGCAGTTCGTTCACCTGCGCCACTATGCGCCGTGCGAACTCCTGCTTCATCGAGCCGAGGTGCATGTCCGAGATCTGCACTATGCGGTAGCCGTTGAAGGCTTGCGGCAGGTTGTCGAACTCGAGTGTGACGCGCTTCACGTGCAGCTGGTCGGGTCCTACCATCGTTCCCATGAACAACACGTATAACCATCCGAGCACAAGAACCAATCCTGTGTGGTTGCCCCAGTTCTTGCGCTGCTTCAGCAGTCGCTTCACAGCCATGCCTGCAAGCGAAGCCAGGGTGAAAATCACCTTCGGCACGATGAGCAGACCTATCATGAACAGATACACGTTGAAGAACGTGAGGTTATTCGGCGCGAAGTTGCGCATCATAGAGTAGGCAGCTGTGCATGCAAGCATAGCGGCTCCCGGCACCCACCACAACAGGCGCATCCACAGCGTTATGTCTCTGCGTTGGCGCAGATAGCGCATGTAGATGTACAGGTCGGGCAGCAGCGTGAGCAGCAGTATGAGTATTGATATTCTTGCTATCATTGTTTTAAACTTTACTTTCGATTGCTTCGTTACTATTGAACCCGCAACCGTTTCTATTGAATTTATAACAGTTCGGACCGAACCGTTGTCCTGCATTCTACTTCAAGAATCGGCGAATCAGTTCAACCGGCAGTCCGCGTCGTCGGGCATAATCGCGCAGTTGGTCTTCGCCGATGCGTCCAAGCTCGAAGTAGTGCGCCTTCGGGTGTGCGAACATCAGTCCCGAAACCGACGCATGAGGCTTCATGGCGCCACTCTCTGTGAGCCGGATGCCAATCCGCTTGAGGTCGATAAGCCGGTCGATGATGAAGTTGACGCTTGTGTCGGGCATCGACGGATAGCCCACAGCCGGACGAATGCCTTGGAAGTCCTCGCGCAAGAGTTCGGCTACCGACAGATTCTCGTCGGGAGCATATCCCCAAATCGCCCGTCTCACCTCCATGTGAAACACCTCAGCCGTGGCTTCAGCGAGTCGGTCGGCGAGTGTCTGCGCCAGCATACGCTGGTAGTCGTCGGCAAGAAAGTCGTGCTCCAACGCCAAGTCGACCGTTGTGGCGAACACTCCGATGCGGTCTTTCACGCCCGAAGACAGCGGACGTATGAAGTCGGCGAGCGAAAGGTTAGGTTCGCCCTTCCGAGTAGGATGCTGTTGGCGCAGCATAGGCATGCGCACATCGCCGATAAGGATATCGTCGCTGTCGCTGTTGGCGTCGAACAACCCGAAAGCAGCGTGCGTTCTGTAGCGCTTCTCCAAGCGGTCGAGCATCTGTTCAGCCTCCGCCCGCATCTTGTCCTTCGCCTCCTGCGGCTTGCCCGACAGTCCCCAGGCGAAGAAGAAGTATATCCAGTTGATGTACGGGCGCAGCGTAGAGATGTTGTAGTCGGTGTATTTCAACATCGTTAGTTACCTGAATTGTTTTTCTATTTATATAAATCCTGCTTGAACCTACTCTCTGAAGCGTACAGCCTCACCGCGACTCGCCGAGTCGAATGCCCAATTATTATATATAATGTGTCCGTTGCACATCGTAGTGCGCACCTGCCACTGGTAGGTGTGACCCTCCATCGGACTCCATCCGCACTTGCTCTGTATAGTCTCCTTAGTAACGGTCCACGGAGCGTCGGGTCTTACAATCACGAGGTCTGCCTTGTAGCCCTTACGCACAAAGCCTCGCTTCGATACCTCGAAGAGCTTTGCGGGGTTGTGCGCCATTAGCTCCACGAGACGCTCCATGCTGAGTACGCCTTCGTCCACAAGTTCGAGCATCGTAACGAGCGAGAACTGCACCATAGGCATACCCGAAGCGGCGCGTGCGCAGCCGCCCTCCTTGTCCTTAAGCAGATGTGGCGCGTGGTCGGTGCCGATGGTCGTTATGCGTCCGTCGGTGAGAGCGTGGCGTAGAGCGTTGCGGTCGGTTGCTGTCTTGATAGCAGGATTGCACTTGATGCGTGTTCCGAGACGCGCATAGTCGTCCTGTGTGAACACGAGGTGGGCTATCACAGCTTCAGCCGTGATGCGTGGCGAAGTGCCGAACAGCTGCAGCTCGCGCTCCGTGGTCATGTGAGCCACATGCAGACGGGCGCCGGTTTCTTCTGCCAGGGCTACGGCGCGCTTTGTCGATTCGTAGCAGGCTTCCTCCGAGCGAATCTCCGGATGATGCTCTACGGCAGGGTCGTCGCCGTACAGCTCCTGCGCGCGCTTCATGTTGCGGTTGATGATGTCGGTGTCCTCGCAGTGAGCCATGATAGGCAGTTTCGCCTTCTCGAACAGCTCATGCAGTATATCCTGACGGTCTACGAGCATATTGCCCGTAGACGAACCCATGAACAGCTTGATGCCGGGCACGAGGTGCGGGTCGATGGCAGTCACGCAGTCGATGTTGTCGTTGGTGGCTCCGATGAAGAAGCCGTAGTTGACGTGCGACTTGTTTCGGGCGTCGTTCATCTTTGCGTTGAGCGCCTCGAGTGTCGTGGTCTGCGGCTTCGTGTTCGGCATGTCGAAGTAGGTTGTCACTCCGCCGTAAGCCGCAGCGCGGCTCTCTGTCTCCATGTCCGCCTTCTCTGTAAGACCGGGGTCGCGGAAGTGGACGTGGCAGTCGATAACTCCAGGCATAATAAAACACCCCGTGGCATCCACGATGTTGTCGTAGTCGCCACGAGGTGTTTCTGTACCTTCTATAATGTCTGTAATGGTGTCGCCGTCGACAACGACGGATGCTACGCGAGTAGCTCCCTCGTTGACCAGCTTACCACCAAATACTAATGTCTTCATATATCTTGGATGATAGTTATTTATCGTGTTTAGCGCTGTTACTCGGCAGCAGCAGGCTGCGCCAGTTGGTTAGGCGTCGGTCCGTCGGGCATCGGCTGTGCGGGCGCTGCGCCGGCAGGCGCTGTGTTCATGTCCTTCATGCCGTTCATGATAGCCTGATTCTCGAGCGCCTTCTGATAGAAGTCCTTCACGTACGGGTCGTTCTTGAACTTGTCTGTAGCCTTGCTCATGATGTCCTCTATCCACGGTGTGAGTTCGGGGTAGCGGTAGCCGATAGTCATCATGAAGAACACGCCCGGTCCGAGCACGTTGTCGAAGTTCTCGGTGACGAACGTTGTGACGAGCTTGTCCTCTTCGGCGGTGAGTCGCATCGCCTCGTCGTTGAGTTTGCGTGTCACGGCGTCCATGTCGCTTCCGTCCATGATGGCGCGGTCGTGCGTGTGCAGCAGTTCGACCTCTTGGTTCTTCAGTTGGTTGTACTTGTTGAAGAACTTGAACAGCTCGTCGTTGAGTGGAGTGCCGCTAACGATCTGCTGAGTGTTGTCGAGCTTGATGGTGATGTCGCCACTTTCTATCACGAGCGGCAGTATGCTCTCGTCGTCCATGAAGATATTGGCGAGTCGTACCGTGTCGAACGTTCCGCAGAACTGGAACTGGCCGTGTACCACGTCGCATGAGTCGATCTTCTTGAAGTCGTTGTTGCTAAGCACCTTCAGGTAGAGCATGCGTCCGTCGAGCGTAGACACGTTCGACGATCCCTGAATGTTGTACGAGCTGGAGCACGATGCCAGTGTTATTATACCGAGTAAAGCGTAGAGTAGCTTCTTCATCATCTTTGGTTTTAAAAAAAAATGTTGGTTTCTTGTTGTCTTCTTTTATTCTTTGTCTGTAGCGGAAGCCTCTTCCTGCTTCTCTTCGGCGTCTTCCTTTGCTTCCTCCTTCTTCAGCTCCGACGCGATGCGGTGCATAGAGTACATCTCGAGGATGGCGGCTGCGAGCAGCAGCATCACCCACTTGTTGTAAATGAGGTTGAAATATGTCACGGGGTCGGAGAACGAGTCTCTGAGCCACATGTTTGCGCTGTCTACCATGAGCAGACCTGCCAGCACGAAGAAGATGTCGGCGAAGGTCATTATCTTCTTCAGTCGCTTGATGGTGGGGTTCTGTCCTTCATACGCCTGGTTCACCTGCATTGCTGCGAAGAGCAGTGCACCCAGCAGGTATATCCAGCAGACAATCTGCTGTGCGAACATGAACACGAAGCATCCGGCTCCGATTACCATCAGTATGCCTCCCGTGAGGAAAAGCGCGCTTTGTAGTGTATTTAGTTGTTTCATTATTGTTCTTCTTTAGCTTGTTCGGGCTTGGGGTCATCGCTGAGCACATAGATATCCTCGTCGTCGGCTTTCATGAAGTAGCGTTCGCGAGCAATCTTCTGGAACTCCTGCGTACCTTTTCGCATATCCTTAAGCTTTTTCAGGTCGCTTTCGTTCTGCGCGTTGTACTTGTCTATCTCCTCCTCCAGGTCGTTTATCTGCATTTCGAGCTGGAAGCGGTGAAGAAAGCTGTTCTCGTCGACGAAACCTACGGTAAGAATACCGATGATTATAGTGATGGCATATTTATAGTGGCTTATTAGAGCCAGAATGAGTTTCAAACGCCCCATTTGTCCTTTATTATATATAATGTATTACTGGTAAAGACACGTCAGTCGCTGCAGACTAGTCTTTATTACATGCAAACTTACTACAAATTTTTCATATTTCGACTGCTGCGCCCATTTTTTAGGGTTTATTATATAAACGGATTGTTTGGATATGCAAAAAATAGTTAACTTTGCATCGGTTCAAAAATCAGGAATAACAACATCAATAGTAAGTAATATGAAGAAATTCATTGGAGTAGCCTTGGCTGCAGCGTGTGCTTGCCCTTCGCAAGCCGCCGGCGAGCAGACCAAGCTCGACACTACCCGTGTGAACAACCTCAACGAGGTGGTAGTGAAGGCTGTGAGAGCCCCGAAGAGTTCACCGTTTGCAGTAGAGAATATCAAGAAGACCGAGCTCGAGCGCTTTGCCTCTTCAGGCAAGGAGCTGCCTTGGCTCTTCGCCCGCACACCGGGTGTGCTCGCGTGGAGCGAGAACGGCGTGGGCACCGGCACCGTCTATATGCGTATGCGTGGCGCTGCTGACAGCCGCATCAACGTCACGGTAGATGGTGTGCCTCTCAACTCGCCCGAAGACCAGTGCGTGTTCTGGGCTAATATGAACAGCTACGCTGCTCTTATGGGCAGCGCGCAGATACAGCGTGGCGTGGGTGCGTCTACCAACGGCGACGGAGCCTTCGGCGGTTCGGTGTCGCTCGCTACAGCCGCTCCGTCGCTTAAACCTACCGTAGAGGTGACGGGTTCTTACGGTTCGTTCAACACCTATCGCGTCGGAGGCAACTTCTCTACAGGTCTGCTTGCCGACCACTTCATCATCGACGGCGCTTATCACGAGACCAACACCGACGGATACATCCACGGCACAGGCGGACGCTCTGGCTCTTACTACGGCGGACTCACTTGGCTCGGCGACCGCTTCAAACTGTCGTACAAGAACATCGGCAACTTCGAGCACACGGGTCAGGCGTGGAACGGCGTTGCGGCGTGCAACTACGACGGCGATACCGACCTCAAGGCGTGGGGCATCAACAGCTATAAGGATATGTGGAAACACGGACTGGGCAAGTTCAACTCGCTCTACGAGGAACTTGTAATACCGATGGACGACAACTGGGCTGCCGATCCTACAAAGCCGCTCACCACAGAACGCTACAAGATGCGCGACGGATCGTACTGGAAGCAGACTACCGACAACTTCGAGCAGAGCCACAACATACTCAACTTCACCTGGCAGCCTGCCGACATGCGCTGGAGCCACTCCGTAACGGCTCACTACACATACGGCTACGGCTACTACACCGAGTTCAAGAAAGACACAAAGCTGGCTTCTAAGTTCGGCATCAACGAGATGTACGAGAAGAATGGCGAGCTGAAGCCCGTAAAGTCGGACGCTATACGCAAGAAGGGCCTTACACAGAACAACTACGGCGCTCTCTACAACGTCAACTACAAGGACGCTCTGTGGGACGTAATGGGCGGCTTCAGCATGCAGCTCTTCCGTTGCAACCACTGGGGCAAGGTGACGTACATCGCTGACGAGGCTCTTGAGAAGAAATACTTCACCGACGGCAGATACAAGTACTACGACTCGGACGCCAACAAGAACGACTGGAGCTGGTTCTTCAAGGCTAACCGCAAGTTCGGCAACGGCTGGAACTGGTTCCTCGACATGCAGATGCGCTACGTCAACTATAACACCGACGGACTCAACGACCACTTCGAGCAGGGCGCCGACGGCAACTACAAGAACCAGAGCATCGACATCAACGAGAACTACTTCTTCGTGAACCCGAAGGCTGGCATCAGCTACGACGCCAACGGACACAAGGCTTACGCTTCTATCGCTTACGCCAACCGCGAGCCCGAGCGTAACAACTTCACCGACAACATCGGCTACGGCAATCCGTCGCCGGAGCGTCTGCTCGACTTGGAGTGGGGCTATCAGTATCAGGGCGAGAACTGGTTCGCCGGTGTCAACTTCTACTATATGAAGTACGTCAACCAGTTCGTAATGACCGGCGAGAAGAGCGACATCGGCGAGTCGCTGACACGCAACATCAAGGACTCTTACCGTCTCGGTGCTGAGGTGTCTGCAGGCTGGAGCCCGCTGTCTTGGCTCTCTCTTGAGGGCAACGCCGCTCTGAGCCGCAACCGTCTGAAGAACTTCAAGGAGTGTGTGGAAAGCTGGGACGGTCCTGCTGTATGGAACACATACAAGAGCTCTACCATAGCATTCTCGCCGTCGGCTATCCTCAACGGCTTCGTCGACGTTCACTTCGCTGGCTTCCGCGCTACATGGCACACCAACTTCGTGAGCAAGCAGTATCTCGACAACACCGAGAGCTCTGAGCGCTCGCTGCCGTGCTACTCGCAGACCAACGTCAACGCTTCGTACACGTTCAACTTCGCTAAGCGTGTGCTCGGCTTGAAGCAGGTGGTGCTTGGTGCCGACTTCAACAATATCTTCGACCGCCACTACGCTGCGTCTGGCTACGTCTACTACGACTGGTATAACAACAACAAGCGCAACTCTACCGTGGCTTACATCCCGATGGCTGGCTTCAACTGCCTCGGAACCGTAACGCTGAAGTTCTAAAAAAAGCCCCTCCCCATCCCTCCCCGTCGGGGAGGGGCGCATGGCAGAGTGATACATGCTTTGCTTCTTTTTTAAAAAGGTTGCATGGCAGAGTGATACATGCTTTGTCTCTTTTTAAAAAGGTTGCATGGCAGAGTGATACATGCTTTGTTTCTTTTTTAAAAGGTTGCAGGGCAGAGTGATACATGCTTTGTTTCTTTTTTAAAAGGTTGCAGGGCAAAGTGATACATTTTTGTAATTAATAATTCAATCCTCTCTCTCCTCCCCGATGGGGAGGTCGGGAGGGGCTGTTTTTTTAAATTGTTATGACTGAATTTCTCTCCACTCATTGGCTCGACATTGTAACGACAATACTCGGGCTAATCTATCTTGTCCTCGAATATCGTGCGAGCATAGCGCTTTGGGTAGTGGGCATCGTGATGCCCGCCATGGACATCTACCTCTACTGGAGCCACGGACTCTACGGCGACGCTGGCATGGCTGTCTACTACACGCTGGCTGCGATATACGGCTACGCCGTGTGGAAGTTCGGAGCGAAATGGAAGCGGATGCTGAAGCGTAAGGCTTCGGGGGCAACTGGCTCAGATAAAGCTCTTGACGCCGATGGCTCAGATAAAGCAGTAGATGTTGCAGGCTCAGATAAAGCAGTGTATGCTGCAGGCGGTTCTTCCGAAGAGCTTCCGATAACGTTCTTCCCGCGCCGCCTTATCCTGCGCACGCTCGGCTTCTTCCTCCTCGCATGGGCTGCTACCTATTACGTTCTCGTGGCTTACACCAACAGCACCGTGCCCTTGCTCGACGCGTTCACCAACGCTCTCAGCTTTGTCGGCTTGTGGGCTTTGGCGCGCAAGTACGTAGAGCAGTGGCTGTTCTGGATAGCCGTAGACGTGGTCTGCTGCTATCTGTATGTGGTGAAAGGCATACCATTCAAGGCTGGGTTGTACGGCCTGTATGTCGTGATAGCGGTCATGGGATACATAAAGTGGAAGGGCCTTGCGAAAAAGGCATAACTCATCTGGATGCTCCAGGGAAACCTGGGGCATCCTTTTTGTTTTTGAGGGGGCTGGGCTGGCTATGGGGCTGGGTTGGTTAGGGGGTCTGGGTTGGCTAGGGTTCTAGAAAGCCTAGAAAGCCTAGAGCTCCTAGCTCCCCTAGCTTTCAAAGCCTTTGAGCTTTTCCTTCAGCCCTTTTATCTCTGCCTCCTGCCTATAATACGCCTTCAGCGCTCTTTGCTTTATATCCTCGAAGGCTGCCTTCCATTTCGCAGCCTCCGCCTGCGCTTCGGCAAGAGCCTGCTTCA
The DNA here is from genome assembly GCF_019052365.1 of Leyella stercorea. Classification (GTDB taxonomy): domain Bacteria; phylum Bacteroidota; class Bacteroidia; order Bacteroidales; family Bacteroidaceae; genus Prevotella. Next base: position 1,746 of record NZ_JAHQUY010000066.1, on the reverse strand, counting down.
GGCGTGGCAGCTCCTCCTCCAGCTGCTTCAGGCGTGCGTCCTGCTGCTGTCGGTAGGCGGTGCGGGCGCGGTGCATGCGCTCCTTGATGCCACCCTCGGTGATGAACTCCTGCTCAAGCTTCTTCAGAAACGACATCATCATCTTGTCGATGAAATGGCAGAGCGTGATGGCGTAGTTGCACATCTGTTCGTCGCTCCACTGCTGGAAGAACGGAGCGTAGTCGGGCAGGCGGTTGTGGTGGCGGCAGTAGTCGAGCATATCGGTGTAGCGCTGGTCGCCGGCAACGTAGAACTGCAGGTGGCGCGACTTGATATAGTCCTCGAAGTCTTCGCGCAACTCCTTCAGCGAGGCGCGTGCCACGTTGAGCAGCTTCAGCTGCATCTCCGTCGATGCTACACCGTCAGCCAAACCCTCGACGATGTTCTGCTTGCAGGAGCGTGCCGCCTGAATCACCTGGTCGCGTGTTCGGTCTTTGTATAAATGAATGAAGCGGTCGCAGAAAGCGAATGCCAGCTGATACACCACATCCGACTTCTGGTAGAAGTAGAGCGTGTCCCAGTTGCGCTGCTGATTCAGTACGTGTAGAGTGTTCGGGTCTTCAGCCATAGCGGGTTAATAGTTTGATTGTCTGTCGCAAATTTAAAGAAAAATGTAAAGAGGCACAAGCGTATCCATAACAAATTCACATTTATTTCGTACTTTTGTCCGTCGAAACATACATGTTCAGCCGGCAGATAACGTCGGCTGAGAAATACACGATAATTATGGACAATCCTTCAGACACAATAAAGGCTACTTCTGATTCGGCGACTGCCACTTCGGACAACACAGAATTTCTTGCGTCGCTCCAGCCCGACGCCTTCGACGCCGTGATAGTAGCCGGCGGCGACTTCCCTACGCACCATGTTCCGCTTGCCGTGATGGAGCGTGTACGGATGCTTGTGGCATGCGATTCGGCAGGCGAGGAACTCGTACGCCGTGGCTACAAGCCGACGGCTATAGTGGGCGACTGCGACTCGATGTCGGCGGAGTTTCGTGCGGAGCATACAGACATTATATATAAGGTGGAGGAGCAGGACTACAACGACCTCACGAAGGCTACGCGGTTCTGCACGGAGCGCGGTTGCCGCCGCATTGCCTACGTCGGAGCAACGGGCAAGCGCGAGGATCACACGCTGGGCAACATCTCGCTGCTCGACTTCTACCGCCGCGAACTGCATGTAGACGCCCTGATGCTCACCGACTACGGTGTGTTCATCCCGGCTGCTGGCGAAACCGCAATAAGAACTTTCGCCGGACAGCAGATAAGCATCTTCAATCTCTCATGCACGCAGATCGACGGCGACGGACTGCGCTGGCAGCCATACGCCTTCTCCGCATTCTGGCAGGGTACGCTCAACGAGGCGTTTGGCGAGAGCGTCACGTTGCGTGGCGACGGAAACTACATAGTGTATGCTGCTTACAAATTGTAGCCTATTTTTTGACATATTAACACCTCGCAGTGCGTAATCAAAACGCAAATCGGCGTGTGAAAGTAAAATAAGTTATTTTAATTGCAGAATGTCGCTACAAGTGTCAATTTTCGTGTGAAAATTCACTTTAGGCGACATTTTGTGTTTAATTATGAAATATGTTGAATAACGTTAAATACGTGAAGTTTTCTTGAGAAATGTTTGGAAGTTATAAAAACATTACCCGTTGGCGGAATTAATTTAAGTTGATAAATATGAGTAAAAAGTTGCACA
>NZ_JAHQUY010000065.1 GCF_019052365.1 Leyella stercorea | reverse complement strand
ATATGTGCAACTTTTTACTCATATTTATCAACTTAAATTAATTCCGCCAACGGGTTGTATTTATGTAAGTTTGCCGATGTTATTCTTGTTAGCTTCTTACACACAAATCCCTTAAACAGACCTTCATTGACATCCAGCTGTCCATTCTCGTTCACGCTCGCCGTCACCTCGCCGCTGTTGTTGCGTATCTCGAACTTATCCGCCGTTGCCGTTATCTTGCCGTTCTCGAGGTCTAAGCCAGTGCGCAGCAGCTTGGCTACAATGCCACTGTCCTCGACATATCCGTTTGTAGACTCTATCCAGTCGGTAGGCGTTGCACCCACCTCCAACTTCGGCATCGTCACCCACGCCTTTCCGCCTTGTATACAACGGATGAGGACATAATTAGGTATGCCAGTGCCATCCGAACGCCAATGTACCCAATAGCGCTTCCACTCGCTTGTGAGATAGAAGCGACGTCCGCCGTCGGCGTTGCTCGTTGTTGTATCGCGCTCGCTGTCCTCGGCGAATATGCTTAGATTAGATCCACTCCACATGAATGCGTCGATGCTGCCACTACCTTTTGCCATAAACGAGAACATATAGTCCTCACCTTTCTTGATGATAGAGCTAACGTTCCACTGCGCCATCTCAATGTATTTGGAAGCAGCGTTGGCATATATTACCGAGCATCCGTTGTTGTACGACTCGTTAGTGACTACCGAGGCATCCAAGCGCATCAGATTGCCGGCTTTGGCGAACGTGCGCGTATTGTCGAGAAGATTGCCACCGATGTAGTTGTAATCATAGGGCGAAGCACTCCAACCTACAAAGTCCTCCGCCGTGCCCTCTATGAGTATAGGGTGGGCGATATACGCCTGTGAGTTTGCGGTGGAGGAATCAGTTTTAAAGCAACTTACAGAAATCCACTCGTAAGGGGCATCCTTTGCAACGGTGAATGTGCGCTGATATAAATGCCAGCCCTCACTCGGAGTGACGGCATCAACACCTAAATTAGCTCTACCATTTGGGCCTGCATAACCCGCAGGGTCAGTTTTGTCTGTGGCTGAACCTTTCCATGTTGCTTCGGCTAAGAAATTCACACTAACAGACTTAGCTCGTGCCCAAAATGATACGGTGTACGTCTTGCCCTTCTCGACATGTATATTACCCAAACCGATACCGCCACTTCGCCATATAGGGCCAGCAACCTTCGCCTCAGGCAGGAATACTACATTAGCTCCTTCGTGTGACGATGTGCAGTATATTTTAGCTCGCACCAAGTCAGGGCCTAAGCCTTGTTTGCGGAAAGCAGAGCCTGTAAGGAGATTGCGTCGCTCGGCAAGAGTGCGGCCCACCTTCAGAGAGATCTCGCGTGCCGACTGCAGGATCTCAGAAGAGTATTGTTGTAGTGCAGAGCTTGTTTGCAGTGGCATACCGTCTACCTTATTCGTCAGTTCTGTGTACTTCGACTCCATCTTCTTCGCATCTGCCTTTAGTCCACCGAAGTACTTAGTATAGTCTAAGTGCCACGTTAGGCGCACGATGAACGTCTTGTCACCCACCACCACCGACACATCGACATAGCCATCGGTGTAGTACATAGTATTGCTACTGGCGTAGTATGTGCGTATGGAGTTGATACGAACCGATGTGCCAGACACACTTGCCGTGCAGTTAACAGGCGTTTTGATAGTAATAGAACTTGCGCTCACGACGGCACCACCCTTGCGGCACACTACTGTAGCATAGCCATAGGTGTTGATGCCGCCCGATGTTGTGCCGGACGGTACTCCGTCATCAGAAGTAGAGATGGTGATAGGTGCACCTTGAAGCTCAACAGTGTAAGCATCAGTGCCAGCAGTTCCCTTATCACCTTTGTCACCCTTATCACCTTTATCGCCCTTGTCGCCATCTTTCACAGCCACAATGGTTATCCAGCCACGTGCAAGTATTGTTGCCATATCTTTTCGTTTTTAGAAATAGGGTGAGGTGCCCTATTTAGACACCTCACAAGTAAATGTACCTCTCACTGCCACATCAGCGTTCGCCACCGTGACATACGGCTTTGTAGAAGCATTCACTGGACTTGATGTGCCGCTCCAGTTTGTTGCTACGCCGTTCGAGTTGTACTTAGTCCACTTGTACTGATATTTGCAGGCGTGAGTGCTGTCAGCCTTAACAGCGGTGCCGTCTTCGACCACCTTGCCATCCTTCCATAGACGTGCGAACAGCTCTGTAGACTGAGCACCATTGACAATTTTGTCGCCAGTGAGTGAGTAAACCTCTACGACATAAGGGTCGCTGGCATCGAAGAATGTGACAATGGCGTTAGCAGTATCAGCACCATCCTTCACCGTGCAGCGGAATGTCTGGAAGTTCAGCACATCGTCGGCATTCACATTCAGCGTGCTCACACCACCCGATGTAGTGACGTTGCCAGCAGCTACTGCACCCCAGGTGCCAGCACTAATATTGAGCACCTCCCACGTCATGCTTGTCATTGTAGTGTCTTGCACAGAGCCGCGGAAGAATTTAGCCACAGCACGCAATGGCTTGGAGTTGTTGGTAGAGTCGAAGGTGTTGCCGTCAGGAGTCTCTATCTGCACCGTCTGTAAAGCACCACCCGACTTCGCAAGGCTGATAGTCAGATAACCTCTGCACTCCGTGGTAGCTTTAGTCTCGGGGTCGGTATATGTACATGCCCACTCGATATTCTTCACGCTGCCATTCTTCGCAATGTTGCTGACGATGTTGAGCTGATACGACTTGCCGCTCACTGGTGTTGCTGCTGCGCCATCTACAGTCCACTTCCATTTGGTACAAGCCGCTGTTGGAGCTTGGTCGGTCGAGCTACCCGTCACATACACACGAGCTGTGATGACGTTAGGTGCACTCGTTGTGTAACTCGGAGCGTACACATCAGTATCAGGCGTGAAAATCTGAGTCTGACCCTGCGAAGCTTGCGTGAAACACTGAACGGCTTTGCCGTCGTTAAGGTCAACGATCGTGATTTGACCATTCGCTAATACTTTTGCCATAATTTCTTGTTTGTTTAAATTAATAATATCTATATAAATAGTTAAAAATGAAATCTAAATTAAAACCTCACATTCAAACTGCGCCTGCCTTACGACATCATCACTACTTACAACGCAGACTCTACCGATACCCTCATGCAGAGTATTCCACGTTGTATCATCTACCGTATCTGCCGATTGTCTTCGCCACGACCACGCGCTATTGCTTATGGTGTCGCTTATGTCCTCGCCGTTGCGTAACAGCTTAGCTTCGAGAGTCAACTGCCCGGTGCCGTTAATCATCACCGTGCCCGAACTACTCGTTATCACTATTTGGTACGCCAAGCCATCCTCGCCAGGATCTCCCTTCTCGCCCTTCTCACCTTCGATTTGCTTCAGCCAGTCCGCCGAGCCGTTCACCGGCTCAGCTGCAGTACCGTTCTCGTTAGTGCAGAGCCACACAGCGTTGTTGTGGTTTACCTGGTCGTAATAGTCGTAAGTAATGCCACGCTGCCATTCGCCGCGGTAGTTCACCATGTGTATAGTCTGGCCAGATGACGATATCCACTCGAACGACGTAGATGTTATGCGCGAGCCATTCGGCGACAGACAGAACACCTCTCTGCCATCATGCGTGTAGCTATTGACACCCTTGTAAGCAACGATGCGTGGCGTGTCAGGTCCAGTAGTCTCTAACATAAGCACCCCTTGACGATCCATCTTTGCAGGGTCTTGGCAGCCGTCAAGCACAATGGTATCTCCTGCAGTTGGCTCATCGCTACCCTCCGCGCAGTTACCTTTGGCGAGCACTATCCAATTAAACAACTTGCCATCATAGAGCACATCCCCCATACCATTAGTCACCACTTCAGCCTCAGTGCTCACCTCTGTTACAATGCGCCAGTAGAGGTGGTTCTGTTTGCCCTCGTACACACCAGGCTTAATGTCGAAAGTCTGGCAGCGTGCTTGGTCGCCAATCTTCCAATAGTTCTGCGTAGCCGTTGTGCCGTCGTCTGCGAGTAAGAAACACTTCCACCCGGTGAGGTTGCGTTGAAGGTCATAGATAGCTTGCACAGCCACAATCTTGCTACCAGCACCACTGAGGTAGATATTGCCACCAACGTATGAGAGCTTGCGCACCTCCAGCTCGTTAAAAATGGCTTTACCCCACACCATAAGGTCAGTGATGTCAAGGCGATACTTGCCGTCGCCGCGGTCTACCAAGCCGAAGCCCGACTGCGATTCGGTGCTGTAAAGCATCGATGTGAGCTTGCTCAGTATTGCTGATCCATCTTGAGCCATGCCGTGTGTACCAGAACCTACAGATAGTCCGCGCAAGAAGCGTATATGCCCCTCTGCCTTGTCGTCAATGTCACGTCGCAGGAAACGGCTTAGGTCCAGCTTCTGCTCAACAACCTGCAACAGCCCCAGCAGCGCATTGCCGATGCGTTGTGCGGTGTTAGCATGAGTAGCACGCTCATCGCGTATCTGCTCCAAGTCTTTGCGTAGGCTATCGTTATTTGTTGACATATTACTCTGATGTTATTTTTATGATACAAAGATAAGGCGATGGAGGCGAGAATAAAAAAACGAGAAACGAACACTACAGCTGCGCTACCGCGCGGTCGATGGTGCTTGACCCACCAGTGAAGAGCTGACGTAGGAATGATGACACGAGACCATTGTATGTAGTGCCGTAGTAAGCAGCCTCGAACTCGTTGAGACGGTGTAGCGAGTACATGTACTTCTTTGAGAACCAGTCGCGTTTCTGTCGGTGGTGTGGGTTCGACTTCCAGTCCTTCAGGAATGTCAGGTCGCCACCGTTGTTATGGCGGTAGCCGTTGCCGACACCACGCGCCACATAGATGCCATACTCCAAAAAACGGTGCTCTATCGATGTCACCGGGCCTGGATGTATGACACCCTGCACGGAGCGCGACAAAGCACCGGTATCGTAAACTGGTGGCGCGAACTGCATCATACGCTCGCGCCACATCTTAACCATAAACTCGCTCCAACCCTCAAGCCACTTCTGGTGCTCGGCGTCGGTCATGTTCGGTTTAAGTCCAGTCTGACTGCTCATAGCTAATGTCTATAGGTTGTTCGTTCTGCACCATGAAGTAGAGTCCCGTCACGCCATTCATGGCGTAGCGACCGAGCTCAGTAGAGTAGATGTTGTTCAGCTGCAAGTATGTCAGACGCTCGTCGCCGAGTCCGTCGCGATCGTGCAGCAGTCGGGAATGAAACTGTCGGAACAACTGGCGGCAGAGGTTCAACTTCTGCTCGCGCTCCGCCATGTCGTCGTAGCGGTAGTGAGCTACGATGAAGACGGTGTAGACATCGCGTCGGAAATAGCCCACACCGTTGCTGAAGGTCTGCTGCGATGTGGTGTCGTCGACCATGATGAAGTTCTTGTGCTTGCGGAACGAGTCCATAACACCTTGTATCGAGTCGGGACCAGAGCAAAGGCATGGGTGGAAGTCGTGCTCGGTAGCGAGACGGTTGCTCTTCGCGAGTTGAGTGAAGTAGTCGAGAGCCGGAAATAAGTCTTTCATATATCACGTGTATTAACTTGTTAGCTTAGGATATTTGCGTTTGAACTCCTCTGCCTCACGCGCTTTTGCTTCGAGCTCAGTAAGAGCACGCCAGCAGTCTGTCTGCTTTACAAGTGTCTCCTTTGTCACGTCGCCGTCGGTGAGAGCACGCAGCTGCACATTGAACGACTGCAGCATCGATAGCTCGGATATGTCGTCGTCGCTCTCCGTTCTGCGGAAGAAGTGTGGGAAGGCGTGCGACATGACGACCTTCACGTGCGCAAACCATGCGAGCGTGGCAAGGCGCTCCGCAGGTGTCAGTGTCAGTTCTGCTGGTCGCGAGAAGTCGGGATTGCGGTAGAGGAAAGAGGCGAGCACATCGATAGCGTCATCATTGCCAGTAGAGTGAAAGCGTTGGTAGTACTTCTCCATGCAGAGGTACTCCTCGAAGGTTATGATGCGATGGTGCTCGGTGTCCTCCTGCAGCAATGGATGGACAGCTTCGAGCCCCTGGACAACATCCAACCTATTATCCATTTGCTCTATGCTGTCCACCCAAGCGAGCTGCTCCAGGAACGAGCGTATCTGCCATAGCTGCAGATAGAACACTCGTTTGCGCTTCTCACCCTCGGGCTGGTAGACACACTGCCATCCGAAGCGGTTCTTCTTGATGACGTTGATACCAGTGAAGCGCACGAACATATATGTCTTCACCATCACCTTGTCGGCGAAGGTGGAAAGCAGAAAGAAGGTGTAGCGTAGCTGCTCTTGTGTCAGCTCGCTCCACGACTTGGGGCATGTGAGTTCTATTTTATCCATTGAAGAGAAATGCAGAAGATTCTTTTTTGTTGCTGAACGTCAGCATGTGTGCCGAGCTGTACGCCGTAGTAGTGGGGTAAATGCAGAATGTCTCCGGACTGCCCTCAACGAGACGCTCCATGCGTCGGAAGAGAGCGGAGTGCAGTGCTCCGTCACCGTCGGCAGCCCAGAGGTCAACAAAGTCGCGCGCCAGCTGAACGAAGCCTCCGTACTCTGCCATGTCCTTTTTGTCTTTGCATCGATAAGCCTTCAGCACAGCGTCTATCTGCTCGTCGGAGAAGCGCACGCGCAGCTGCTCCTCTGCCTCGCTGATAGCACGTTGCATAGCCTCCCAGTCCTTGTACGATCGGCTTGGGATGCCTTGTGCAAAGAAGAAGTAGTGCTCCGTGTATATGTGGCGCACGAAGTTCTGCGCCTGCTCTGTCACACCCCACTCCTCAGAGCGCAGCTGCTGTACCACCATAGCACGCGCACGGCACTGTGCAGTGCGCAGCTGGGCCTCAAGGGCATCAACACGCTGCTTCGAAGCCGGCGATATAGTGTCGTTCGACACTATGCCGAAGCCTGTAGAAGTGAGCACGAGGTCGAGCTGTCTGAACACCGAGAGGAAGGCATCTACGCACACCAACATCTTAAAGTAGTACTTTAACGGTTCGCTCTCGTCGGTCGACTCAACTCGCTGAGCACCAGGGTCGCCGAGCAGCATGTCATAGTAATTGTTAAGCCCTGCCTCTATAGCCGGATAAACAGCGGCAAACACCTCCTCGTTCGCCGAAGCGCCCACGGGAAGCGAGCGTTCAAAATCTTCTTTGAATATCGTTATCATATATACCTACTCCTTTTCGTTGTTACTATTGCCCGTCACTTTCTTCGCGTCGCGCTTCTCGTCAAGCGTCGTCAGTACGATCATCGGCACATCCACCGTCGCACGATCATGCCAGCCGTTGTAGTGCAGAATCACGTGGTAAGGCTTGCACATCACGTCGTGGCAAGGCTTCTCGATAGCCTGCTTCAGCGTGAAGAGTTCGCGCTTGTCGGAGCCCGAGTTGTTCATCTGGCTCTTGCCGGGCGTAGCGCCCACCAGGTTCGGGTGAATGCCGAAGGCGAAGCAAAGAGCGTTCGAGGCCTCCGACATATCGTCGCTCCAGTTGCCGCCCTCCTTCTTCGAGGCATCGTTGAGCGGTACGATGCGCACCATGCGGTTCTCCTTGCCGTTGGGGTCTACGTAGTAGCCGCTGATCATCGCCTTGCCGGCGTTCTCGATGCCCGTCACGAAGTCGATGATGTTCTGTTTCTCCTGCTCCTTGCGCTCTCGGCGCTTCTGCTCGTCAGAGATCATCTCGTTGTCGCACACGTTATCCCAGTAGTCGTCGTGCACCTCAATCTGCACCCTTGGAGCCGACGTGTTCTTTATCATGTAGCGTTTGCCGATGCCTATCAGACGATAGATGTCGAACCACGTGTCGCGGAATATCGACGAGTAGTAAGGCACTGGGTATGTCTGCGTGCCCGGCGTTGCCATACGGCTCACGATGGCGAATTTGCGGTCTTTTGTAGGCTTGCGTCGCAGACCCGTCTGTGGGTCGGGTTCGGCACCCATGCGCACCAGGAGGTCGCCTAATGGGTCCCAGTAGTCGAGTAGAGGAATTGCCTCTATCTTCGACTCGTCGAGGAAGCCCAAGCGCCAGTCGCCATAGAACACGTGCTCCGGCTTGCCACTATGGGTGCTCGATGCAGCTTCGAAGCGACAGTAGGAGGCATCCTTGTTGCGCACCGTCACGATACGCTCGCCGTCGCGCGAGAGGATGACCACCGTCACCGAGAACGAGTAGAACTTCATATCCGTAGCCTGCTCAAGGAATACCTCCTGGAGTGAGTTGCGTAGGCAGAACTGCAGTATGTCAGGATCTGAGACATCTTGCTTTGTCTTGCGGTCGACGAAGCGCACGCCCTGACCATAGCATGACACGATATTGAACTGCTGGCACTGCGCCGTAATCATATTGGACATTATCTCGTGGCGTAGACGATAAGGCAGCTGGTCGTCGTAGCCCCACTGCACGTACTTATACTGCTTGCCGCCGACGGTGATGGGGCGCACGAGATTACTGCCAGGCAATCGATCATCGTCGAAGATGGTGTTCGAGTCGGAGCCATACTCGGAAGTCACGGAGTTGCTCTGCCCTGCAGAGCCTATGCCCGACGGAGCTATGCGATAGCGGCGGAAGCCTTCGGCATCAGGCTGCGCCGATGTTGGCAGAAGAGTGTTGCTATTGGTCATAAGTAAACACGTTTGTTATTGATTTGTATAATAAAAATCTGTGGCAATGCACGTATGGCACGGTTGCGAGGGTTGCGCAGGCGCACATAGCCACCTCGCCAGTTGACGTGGTGCACCAGCCACCCCTTGTAGTGCAGCATCTCGCCGGTGCCACCCTCCCACGCATGGATGTCGACGAGTGAGCGGTGCTGATAAGCCTGATCGAGCAGGCGCAGCATGTCAGCAAAGTGTATGGCGCCCATCATTCAAAGGTATTGTCGAAGGTATTGTCAAAGATGCGTCCGGAGCGCAGCGTGTCGAACACGTTGTGGTTGCGCTGAGCATACTGGTAGCTGAAGGTGAATCGTGGCATCGACTCGTCGTTGTTGTTGTACTCCGACTTTGAGTCGGTGACAATGACCTCTTTGCCTACATTTGGGTGTCCGTCCTTGAAGTTCACCACATGTATGCTCTTAGATCGGAAGAGCTCGTCAGCCCAATTCGCCATTGCGAACGTGAGGAAGCCCGTGTCAGCCTTGAAGGTGCGTGTCTCGGCTATCTCGTAGTTGCGGTTATACTTGCCGATGTAGCCCTGGCTACGCTTATAGGTAGGTGCCACGGTGTGTGTACCCGTGCAGTAGAGCAGCTCGTCGCAACCGAAAGAGTTCTCGAAAACCAGAATGGGAGCGCAGTCAGGTTCGTCTAAATCGATAGAGAACCGGAACTTGCGCTGCCCAGCCTGGACCCCAAAACCTAATAAACAACTATCAGTATCGCTAACGAACTTGCTCGGAGTGACATCAATCGTAGTATAGCGACTATTGCCACCAACTGGTGAAAGCGAGAACTCCTTTGTAGTGCCATCGTCATAGTCGGCGACGACAGAGGCACTGTCCGTGCCGATGTAGTGTAGGTACTCCAAGCGGTTCAGAGCAGTCTGCTTCTCGCCATCTAACATCGTTAGAAAATGTGTGTTGATAAAGTCGGTAGCAGGAGTGTTGATATCTGCCTCGCAGTATATGATCTTTGACGAGATGGTGGCAGTACCGCCATCATCTTCACGAACGTCGTCATCTTCTTCGATCTTGATGGTGAGGTTGATGCTCAAGTTCTGGCGAGCATACGGAGTGAGCAGGCGGTCGAGCTCTGCGAGTGTTATCTTGCCGTCGACTGGGAAGAAACGTTCTGAGAATATCTCCTTGCCGTCGATGGTAATGGTGACGGTGGTGCCTATTCGGCTGGCGTCGTCGATGTCGCCACTGGAGGGAGTGAACGAATATATCACGTCGGGGATGCACGACGAGAAACATGTTGCGGGTAGCGACTGAAGAAGAGTGATCATAAATGCTTGTTATTGGTTTGCAACGGCAAAGATATAACAAGCTCGCGACACGTAAGAATACAAAAACGGCGCACCCTATTCACATAGAATGCGCCGCAAGCGAAAAATGTAAAAAAATGTTTTTATCTTATGGCTCTATTTTATAGCATGTAGTGCATATCGCGCCAGAGCTCCCACCGTAGCGTACCGTCCTCAGCGGTCTTCAGTTCGTAGCCTTCGCCCTGTAGGTATAGCACTATATCCATTGGGTGTATTGGCATGATGCTGTGCAGCTCGTCGGCTATCTCCTCCGTTGTCTTATACTCCGCCGTGTACTCCTCGCCAAGCTGAGATTTGCCAGGCTCCGGTGATCGCGAAGCAAGGTAAGCATCCATAACGGTAATGATAGCTTCAGCGCGGCGTACTTCGTTCTCGTCTCTATCTGTTCTGTTTGTTGTCTCCATAACATTCTCCTTTCTGCTTATTGTGCTTTAAAAACTTCGTTTAGCTGTCGGCGCAGCTCGTTAAGGTTGCGCATAAGGTCGACCACCTCGCCCAGCTCTGCCGTGTCGCTAATCTCCGCCGTCTCCTCGAGCAGGCGGTCAGTGGTGTCGCGGAGCAGAACTATCTTGTGCGCTAAGTTATCCTTGTCGAGCAATACTCGTACGGGATTACAATCTATTGTTATCATGCTTCGCCTCCTTTCTCCTCCTGGTTTAACTTGTAGACGTTGTAGCCCGAGAGGACTACACAGCAGAGGGCGGTGAGGATGCTGCTCTCTGCGCTGACGTCACCTGAGCCGAGAGACAGAAGCGCAGCGTGGACGCGCAGAACCTCGCGGCGTGTCACCTCGAACTCGCAGATTGTGGTGTAAAACTTGCTCTTTCCGTTGAGCCACGCCTTAACGGAGGCGGTGCTGATGCTAAACGGGCGCAGTTGAGCTGTGCGCTGGATAGATGCAGATGTTTGCATAATATAGGATGTTGTAGCCTTATTACCGGAGAACCGCTCCGGCGCGGGTTGACGTAGGGGTACGAAAAAAGCGGCTCGCACTTCCTCGTCTGCTACAACATCCATGCTCTCCGCCACAAAGGGCTAAAAAACACGTGGAAGGCGAACCGCCGTATTCTGTCTCTGGCATCTCCACATCATGCGGAGTGCTCCGCATGAACAAAGGGCGAAATACCCTCGTATCGATGCGGCAGATTATGGGCAAAAAAATAAGCCCACAACGTTTAGAAAAAGTTGGTTGGGCTTGAACATATCGTCTCGCCCTTTGTTCATGCGGAGTGCTCCGCATGGATATCGTAGCGATGGCAAAGGTAGAGATAAAAATCTGAACGTGCAAGGAATTTGCGAGGATTTTTTTGAAAAAAGTTTGAGGATTGGGGGAAAAACAGTATTTTTGCATCAAAGACATTATTATATGGAGACAGAACAATACATCAGAGACCTGCAGCGCAGAGTAAGACAACTTGAGCACTCGCACAACGTATGGACCACGGTCGTGACAGCAATAGCCGTAACAATGGCATTCTGCGCCATCACATCCACATACACAGAGCACAAGCTACGGCAGCAGGTTAAAGCCTGTAGTAATATGGTCGAAAATATCAAATAGACTGGCAATCGTGGCAATGGCGCCAGCAGTCACTACCAACAGCCATTTTATCCTTTGCCAAACTCTGCGACGGTGTTCCTTGCGCCTACGCTTCATAAAATCCTTATAATGTTTTAGCTTCTCATCGTCAGACATAGGATAAACAATATCATATATACTATCTGTAGGTATATACATTTTACGCTTGTGATCTAATAAGCCCATAATATTTTATAAATTTAAAAGCCCCGGAACCGAAGCTCCGAGGCTGGTGTCAAAATAATAAGTTATTACAACTTGTCAGCCGTCATTCTCAGACGGTTTGCTATATCCACAAGCGCACCCTTGAGACGCTCGCGATCGATGTCGCTGAAGTCGTCGGGCTTGCCGTTGTTGCGTCCGCTGAACTTATGATAAAGCCAGCTGCGGGATTTTCCGAAATAGTTCTGTGCGAGATAAGCCCAATTAATGTCCTCGTACACGTCATTGAGTTCCTGACGCACTGTTGTCTGCTGATTTTCTTCTTTATCTGTGTACTTCATAACTTAATTATTTTTACAAAAGCCCTCGATGCGTCACGCACCGAGGGCTCCCAAATAGTTCTTTTCATGTATTTTATTTTCATGTATCATGAAACAAAATCAATATAAAACTGCTTGTTGCATCTTGTCGGCAAGACTCTTGAGCCCTGTGATAATTTGCTTCTTGCGCTCTACGCTTGGCTTGCGCGTGCCAATGACATATTGGCGAATGACGGAAGGATTAAGACCAATCTCTCGAGCTACTCCTGCAATGTTAACAAAGTCGTAGTAGCTGAAAAGTGAGCCGACATCAAATCGATACTCAATCTCGAGTGTAGGAACCTCTTCGCCTTCCTCTCTCAGGTATTCTGTAGTTTCATTCCACCCTCTAAGCATATCCTCAATGGCTGCTTTTGCTGAAGAGCCACAGCCGAGAACTGTGCCATTTATGGGTTTTACCGTCAACAAGCAAGAATAATTCTTCTCGCCTGGTGCTCTTTCTACATTGGCTATAACTTTCATATTGTATATATTTAACTCATTTTGTCTACAAAATAAGTTCTTTCACCCGTTACCCATTCAGATAAGGAAGCCGCCCAGAACTTGCCGGGCAGCCATCCTTTTTAGTAAATAGAGAGGGCTTCAAAAATAGACTTTGCTGTCTTTGTTTTGATTTCCCTGCTTCCGTGCCTTGGAACTGTTGTAAAGTCTCCGGTTTTAGGATTAACCCAAACATCATGCGAGGCACCATGCCGCTTGATAAAGCATCCTGCTTTTATCAAAGCTCTAATTAATTCTGAATGTTTCATGATTTGAAAGAACTATTTGTCTTGTTTTATTAAGACAATGCAAAGTTAACAAAAAAGTTATCAATCTCCAAATTTTTAGCTAACTTTTTTGTTACTTTTATAAATAGTTTGCAGATTTGCGTAAATAAAAAGCCCTCGATGCGTCACGCACCGAGGGCTCCAATAAGCTCTTTAATATAATGAATGCTGCGAATTAGAAACTTGCAGCAGCCATGGTGCCGCTTGGTCGGGCGGCGGTGTTGAATTTATTAAACAGTGACCATTTCAATATCCTTGGCAAGTCGGCGCAATCCCGACTTTATTTTCTCCACCTGCTGATGGCGCGGCTTCGACAAGCCGCTCGCATAGTGTGAGAGCTGCTTCTGGTTGATGCCCGTTATTGACTGAAGAGCGGCAAACGAGAATATGCCACGATAGTAGTCGAGCAACGTAGCCACATCAAAATCGTAGACGAGCCTATACTCACCGTCAAACACCTCCGGGTATGCATCACCGTCTTTACGTCTGCCTTCGAGCCAGAAGTCAACACTCTCCTGGACATACTCCTTAAAGCCCTCAAGGTCGCCATCGTAGGCAACGACCCAACCCGGCAGTAAGTCGCAAGCACAACAGTAGCCGTCAGCAGTACGGGCAGCTTTAATCACAACATCGTTCATAATATATTGTTTTATATGTTAATCTTAAAATAGGTGGCAGCCACGACCGCCACCTTTCTTTGTCGAATATCAAAACAAGCGTCTGCTTCGAATGTGTGTGGGGGAAGGGGCGGAGCTTCAGCTCCACCCCAGTTTGTCAGAACCTAAGCCCCGATTGCCGTTCAATACTACTGAGGAGCCATCCGCAGATAGATGTTGAAGGCTTGCCGTTGACAGTTACAACACCCTTTTTTGTAGGATGTTTAAACTCTCTGTGGTCCCCGTTGTAACGGTCTAAGTACCAACCGTCGTCAGTCAAGATTCTCAGAATCTTAGAAACTTTTACATTTTTCATAGATCGCTTGTTTAATAATTCAACACTGCAAAGGTAGTAATTTTACTACGAATAACCAAACAAAACAATAACTATTTTACTACGAAATGTAAAATGCCGCCGACGCGTCACGCGCCAGCGGCAAGGATAAACGTGAAAAAATAACTGAATCAATTAAAACTAAACAACATTAGTATCCCCTAATTAAAAACCTGCAGCAAAGATACGCAGACAGATCTGAACTTAAAAAGACAACAAAAAGCCTCCGACGACGGCTTTTTACCTCTTTGGGACCCGCCGCAAAAATGCTGCAGGCGTTTTTGCGGCGGGCGGAAGGGCGGTGGGTGGGAAGAGAAGCAACCATTTTGTTGAGCTCAACGAAATGGTTGCGACCACACCGACCTCGATGCGTGAGGTCGGTGCGATGCGGTCTATAGCTTGCCCTCCTCCGAATAGCTGTAGTATGTGCTATCCGTCACGACGACGTGGTCTATAAGATAGAGCCGCATTGTAGAGCACGCCTGCTTTAGCGTCGCCGTGATGCGGTCGTCGTCGCGGCTCGGGCATGGGTTGCCGCTGGGGTGGTTGTGTATCAGGGTGAGCGTGGTGGCGTTGTTGACGAGAGCCTCGCGCAATATGACGCGCACGTCTACGGCTGTCTCGGTGAGTCCGCCGCTTGATAGTTTCACGGCTTTAATCAGCTTGAAATTATTGTTCATGAGCAGCACGTGCGCCTCTTCGTGGTCTGCCGTGCCCACTATCGGGCGGAAGTATCGCCAAACGTCTTCGGCGGTTCTGAAGCTCGGGCGGTCGGCTGCTGCTTCGCGCTCGATGCGCTTAGCGAGTTCGAACGCTGCTTGTAGTGTCATTGCTTTCTTGGGGTCTACGCCCTGCACTACTTGTAGCTCTTCGGCGCGTCGGGTGGCGATGTCGCGAAGACTGCCGCCGCAAATGTTCACTATCTGGCGAGCCTGCTGCATGGCTGCGTGCGTGCTTTTGCCTTGCCCTATTATTAGGCTTATGAGTTCAACGCTGTTGAGCGAGTCGAAACCGCTATTATATACTTTGTAGTCGGGGCGTTCTTCGCGAACGAGTTCTGAAAAATTGTTCATATTGTTTAGCTTTAATGGTTATAAATTGCGAATAAGTTTGGTGCGTGCGAGGAACAAGCCGCCGATGACGTTAGCATCTACAGCTGCGAGTTCTTCGGCGAACTCCTCCGCCGTGGCTTCTGTAGTAATGAGGTCGTCGAAGAGTATCACGTTCTTGCCTGCGAAGAAGTCGGGGTCGGTGCTCACGTGGTAGCCATACGACTCGCTGACGATGTGCGCGGCGTTGTTGTGCTTCGCTTCGCGTATGCCGAAGATATTCACGTGTGCCGTGCCGTTCTGTATGCCGGTGCGCTTGCTTACCTCCTCAGCGAAACGCTTAAAGCGGCGGTTATACTTGGCACTTGTAGCCGCAGGAATACACACGAGCACATAGTCTTGATTGCTTGCGCCGTACCATTTATTAAGGCACTCGCTTACGATGTTGATGGCGAAGTCTACCGCATGGCGGTCGCCACGCTTGAACGAATAAATAAAACGTCTTACGCGCTCGGTATGTGCGTCGTTGGCGGTGTAACGCTTGGGCAAATAGCTGTAGAAAGTGGCTGTTTTCATTTTTTGTCCTCCTTAAATTTATTCTCAGAGGCGAGAAGAGAGCTTTTTACACATCTCATCTGTAGCCCGTTTGAGAGTTTTTTTTTATTCACGTCGGGTCGAATTTCGCTTTTTACGCCGCAAAAAGACGGTGGAAGCAAGGCGAGAGGACAAGCAAAAGGGATTGAAATTTTATGGAAAACCGAGTTTTTTAAGGAAGCCGTAGGAAGAAAAGTCGGAAGGCTGCTGTAAAATTTCCGTCACTTTAGAGCATCGGTGCTTGGGTGGCAGCCGTCCGCCGTAAATTCGCGAAGTAAAAACGACACTCTACCCGATGTACAATAATCTTCTAAAATGCTCTCGAACGGAACAGCGCAAGATGTAAGAAATAGCATTCTCTACCAGAGAATACCACTCGAAAACTTGTTTTCGCAAGCGTTTTTGCTTCTTTTCCGCAATAAAAAGAAGCCCAGAATAGAGAAATGAGCGCGTTTTCGCGTACCTTTTCCATACCTGCAAAATCGTAATGCTTAAAAATCAACGAGTTAAGCATTACGATTTTGCAGAGTGCAAGACTTTCTGTCTATGCAGCACTACACCGCCCTGCGCCGAGTTGGCAATTGCCGCCCTCGCCTTTAGCGGAATATGCAGAAGGTTGTGCCGAGTATGTGATTTTGGCTTGTGGATTTAGCGCCCATCGTGAAAGACAGCACCACATCGAGGACGCTCATCAGCGGTAAGGCGAGACGGTGCGAGGTTGGCAATTGCCAACAAAAAAGCCCCGAAGCCGTGAGGCTCCGAGGCTGGTGTGCATAAAACTTTCGCTATAAAGCAATGCTCATATAGTTCAGTTTGTTAGACATATCGTTGAGGGCAAAGCGTAAGGTCTTTAGTTCTTCTTCTGTAAACTGAGACGGTTTGCCGTTAACGATGTTGCCGTTGAGCTTGTGGGCAAGCCATGAGCGCGACTTCTTGAAGTAGGTTTTGGCTATGTACGCCATAGACACCATGTCGGTAATCTCGCCAAGACGCTCAGCCATGCGCTGCACCTGCACGTCTTCTGCTGTGTCCTTGATGAGAGACTCCAGAGCTTCGGTGAAAGCCTGCTCGTTCTCATTTTTTAAAGCGTCCATCTCTGCCGCTACCGCTGCACGCTCCTCATCGGTCGTTGCCAAGCGATTGCGCTCAGCAAGAGCCTTAATCTTATTCTTAAAATCTGTCATAATATATTTTGTTTGAACTATTTTTAAAAACTCCCCCTCCCATTTAAGGGAGAGGAGTCTTTTCAGTCATTCTTGATGTCATCTTCAAGTTGTTCGATTTCTTTCTGTGCTATCTTTTTAAAAGTATTGGGGAACTTTTTCCAATACTCAAGATAGAAAAGCAAATCGTTTTCTTTGTTCTTAAGTTCCTTCGATTTTTTTAATTTCTTCATAGGCGATAAGTTTTTTATCACAATGCAAAGGTAATAAACTTTTGTTGATTGCACAAGAAAAACGCCAATTATTTTCAACAAAAGTTTAATACAAATAAAAAACCGCCGACGCATCACGCGCCAGCGGTGTAAAGTATAAACAAAAAATAAATGAGAACACTACTGTCCCGTTAAAGTGGACTAATCGCTCTTTGAATTAATTGAAATACA
>NZ_JAHQUY010000006.1 GCF_019052365.1 Leyella stercorea | reverse complement strand
TAAGGGGAGTAACGGATATAAAGTTCTTTCTTTTCAGACTTACAAAGCTATATGCATAATCCCCCTGGTTTATCGGGTGAGCCGCAATGCTGTGTCCGATTCGTAGAAATCGTGCAGAAAAGTGCAATTTGTTGCAAAAAAGTGGTGGAAAGATTTGGTGGTTTCCTCAAAAACTACTACCTTTGCACTCGCAATTCAGAAATGAGTTGCTTGCATAAAGATAGAGTACGCACCCTTAGCTCAGTTGGTAGAGCAACTGACTCTTAATCAGTGGGTCTAGGGTTCGAATCCCTAAGGGTGTACAACTTTGAAACACATAAAAAACAACTGATGCACCCTTAGCTCAGTTGGTAGAGCAACTGACTCTTAATCAGTGGGTCTAGGGTTCGAATCCCTAAGGGTGTACAACTTTGAAACACATAAAAAACAACTGATGCACCCTTAGCTCAGTTGGTAGAGCAACTGACTCTTAATCAGTGGGTCTAGGGTTCGAACCCCTAAGGGTGTACAAAAAAGGTGTTATCCAATCGGATAACACCTTTTTTGTTTTTTATCAGTCTGTTAGTGTGTCTGTATCCACCAATTTGTCTGTCGCTTCGATTCGGCTATTTCCTGGCGCGTAGACGGGTCTGAAATGGTGATGCCGGAGAAGTGGTCCACTTTGGTCTTCTTGTTCGTAGAGCCGGAGTATATGTACTCTGTAGCCGCTTTGTACGGCACAAGACGTAGCAGCACGTTGTGGAACTGCTCGTAGGCGTCGTTATCGTTTGTGCAGAGATGGCGCACATAGTCGTCGAAATCGAAGAATATGGTAGGCTTGTATGTCTCGCCGTCGAGGTCCTGCACGTTGTCGAGAAGGCTAAGGTCGAACGTGTGCGTTGCGTTGATGCTCTTCATCATGGAAGCCATCTCGTCAACGTATCTGCAATCAATCACGCCGATTGTGCCGTAAGGTGTGCCGCTGTTCGAATAGAACTCGTAAAAGCCATTGCATAAAGCCTTGTAGTCGGGCTGTGCGCTCATCAGATGCTGGTATATGTTCTGGTAAGGCATGCCGTAAGCCATTACTTCGCTTGTAGACGCAATGATGTAGTCGGTTACGTCCTTCAAGTCGTACGCCACCTCCATGCTCGACATGTAGCAGTCGTCGAACATGATGAACTGCATCTTCATTCCTGCAGCCTTGATGCTCGTTGCGAAGTCGACGATATCTATTCTGTATTCCTCAGACAGTCCGCCGAAGTAGCGCGACTTCTTCGGGTTGAACACTGTAGAGCTTGGTATCCATCCCATGCCGTGGCTGCCCACTATCATGGCGTAGCGGTGCGCCGGCGCATACTCCTTCACCTTGTTCAGCAGTTCCGCTCTGCCGTTCGTCGTAAGATAAGTAGGCGAGGAGTATTTCTCAAGCGTATCCTGCGTGCATGTGCCCTTCTTGTATCTGATGTCTATCAGCGCGCTCTGCTGCTGATCTTTGGCTACGAACAGCAACAGACGCGTGTTGTCCAAGCCTTTGTTACGTACAATGGCGGTTTTCATGTCCTCAATGTTTCCGAGCAGAAAGCTGTATAGATTGTTGCTGTATGGCATGAATACGAAGATTGTCTTCTCGGCTGTCTGCTGTTCTGGCGGCATGATAGGGTCTTCCTCCTGACAAGCGCTGAAACAGAGTGTCAGAAGCGAAATAAATGCGAGTTTTAGGAGCTTATACATATTATATATATTAGTAGTAGATTTATATGTATATCTGTATTAAAAGGACAGGAGGCTATGGTCTCCATGCCGTAGCCTGCGCTGTTGTGGCGACTTTCGGTCGCCGGGCGCAGACTATAGTGTGGAAATCATAGCCTCCTGCGGTTTTTGTATTGTAAGCGTTTTTGATGACCAAGCGTTTACTTGTTCTTCAAAGCTGCGATAGATTCCTTCAGCGCTGCGATCTTCTCTTCAGAGTCGCTCTGCTTCTTGCGCTCGAGAGCCACAACAGCTTCTGGAGCGTGAGCCACGAACTTCTCGTTAGAGAGCTTCTTCTTGATGCCTGCGAGGAATCCTTCGAGGTGCTTCAGCTGAGCCTCCTGCTTCTCTATCTCTGCAGCAACGTCAATCATATCGCCAAGAGGCACTGCGAACTCGTCTGTGCCTACCATGAAGGCAGCTGCGGTCGTGTCCTTCTCCGATACTACGTTGATAGCTGAGAGATTAGCCATCTTCTTTATTACCGAAGCGTAAGCCTCGTAGTTGTTCTGCTGCAGCGCCTGCAGTTCGAGAGCATCCTTGTTAGGTATGTTCTTCTGGTTGCGCACGGTGCGCACGCCAGCCACGATGAGCTTCACGTTCTCGATAGCTGCTACTACGGCATCGTCGTCGGCTGTAGGAGCGTCGAGCTTCAGTTCGGCGCGCATGATAGACTCGTTCTCCTTGCGGTCGTAGATGTGCTGCCAGAGTTCCTCTGTGATGAACGGCATGAACGGATGGAGCATCTTCAGCAGAGTCTCGAAGAAAGCGAGTGTCTGCTCGTAGCTTGTGCGGTCGATAGGCTGGCCGTATGCCGGCTTCACCATCTCGAGATACCAGCTTGAGAATTCGTCCCAGAACAGCTTGTAGACAGCCATGAGCGCCTCAGAGATGCGATACTTAGAGAATAGGTCGTTCACCTCGGCGTTGGTCTGCTTCAGCTTAGCCTCGAACCACTTCGCTGCTATCGCGTTAGCCTCCGGCTGCTCAGCGTCTGCCACCTGCCAGCCCTTAACGAGGCGGAATGCGTTCCATATCTTGTTGTTGAAGTTGCGTCCCTGTTCGCAGAGGCTCTCGTCGAAGAGAATATCGTTGCCGGCAGGAGCCGAGAGCATCATGCCCATGCGCACGCCGTCGGCGCCGTACTTCTCGATGAGGGCGATAGGGTCGGGCGAGTTGCCGAGCGACTTCGACATCTTGCGGCCCAGTTTGTCGCGAACGATACCAGTGAAGTATACGTTGCGGAACGGCACGTCCTTCATGTACTCTTCGCCAGCCATAATCATACGAGCTACCCAGAAGAAGATGATGTCCGGACCGGTTACGAGGTCGCTTGTGGGGTAGTAGTATTTAATCTCCTCGTTGCCCGGGTTGTTGATGCCGTCGAACAGCGATATTGGCCAGAGCCATGAAGAGAACCATGTGTCGAGCGCATCCTCGTCGTGAACGAGCTGGTCGGCTGTGATGTTCTCGTAGCCTTCAATCTTGCGAGCCTCCTCAAGTGCCTCCTCTGCGGTGAGCGCTACTACGTACTTCTCCTCTTCGCCTTCGGCTGTAGGAAGGAAGTAAGCCGGAATGCGGTGTCCCCACCAGAGCTGGCGCGAGATACACCAGTCCTGAATGTTCTCCAGCCAGTTGCGGTATGTTGTGACGTACTTTGTCGGGTGGAACTTAATCTTGCCCTCGAGCACCGGCGGCAGAGCGATGTCTGCGAAGTGCTTCATCGAGAGGAACCACTGCTTGCAGAGGCGCGGCTCTACGGCTGTGTCCTGATTGCGCTCCGAGTAGCCCACCTTGTTGTCGTAGTCCTCAATCTTCTCTACCAGTCCGGCAGCCTTCAGGTCCTCTACAATCTGCTTGCGCACGTCCATGCGATCCATGCCTACATACATGCCTGCAGCCTCAGAGATAGTGCCGTCGGGGTTGAAGATGTCGATAGTCTCGAGGTTGTGAGTCTTGCCGAGAGCGTAGTCGTTCACGTCGTGCGCCGGAGTAACCTTCAGACAGCCAGTACCGAACTCGATGTCTACGTAGCGGTCCTCGATGACCGGAATCACGCGGTTCACCAATGGCACGATTACCTTGTGGCCGCGCAGCCACTGGTTCTTCGGGTCCTTCGGGTTAATACACATTGCTGTGTCGCCCATGATAGTCTCCGGACGTGTTGTAGCTACAACAGCGTAGTAGCGTCCGTCGGCGTCCTGATGCAGCACCTCGCCATCGCAGCCTGTCGGCACAACCGGGTTCACGTCGGCGTCAGCCACATAGTAGCGCAGGTTGAAGAGGTGGCTCTTCTCGTCGCGGTAGATAACCTCCTCGGTAGAGAGCACGGTCTGTGCCTTCGGATCCCAGTTCACCATGCGCAGGCCGCGGTAGATGAGTCCCTTCTTGTAGAGGTCGACGAACACCTTCAGCACGCTCTCAGAGCGCTTCTCGTCCATTGTGAACGCTGTGCGGTCCCAGTCGCATGATGCGCCGAGACGGCGCAGCTGCTTGAGGATGATGCCGCCGTGCTCGTTGGTCCAGTTCCAAGCATGCTCAAGGAACTGTTCGCGAGTGAGGTCGCGCTTCTTTATGCCCTGTTCTGCAAGACGGTTCACCACCTTAGCCTCAGTAGCGATAGAGGCGTGGTCGGTGCCGGGCACCCAACAAGCGTTCTTTCCCTCCATACGTGCGCGGCGCACGAGGATATCCTGAATCGTATTGTTGAGCATGTGGCCCATGTGCAATACGCCAGTCACGTTTGGTGGCGGTATAACGATAGTGTAGGGGTCACGTCCGTCGGGCTTGCTACTGAAGAGTTTGTTGTCAAGCCAGTACTGATACCATTTCGATTCCACTGCTTGTGGATCGTATTTGCTTGCTAATTCCATACTGATTGTATCTGTTTTGTTTATATTTTCTATTCTTATCTTGCAAAATTAGTAAAAATACGTGGGATAATCGCCGTTTTTCATGAGAACTTATAAAAAATGGCTACCTTTGCGAAAATAAAATGAATCTGAGAATGGATAATGATAAGGCTGGAAAGATAGAACTTCTGAAGGGCGACTTCGCACATCGGCTCGCGCTTGCACTTGCACCTACGATAAAGGCGGGCTTCCCGAGTCCGGCGGACGACTATCTGCACGATAGTCTCGACTTCAACCGCGACCTTATAAAGAATCCGGAGGCTACGTTCTACGGGCGTGTGTCGGGCGACTCGATGATTGAGGCGGGTATCTGCGACAGCGACATTGCGGTGATCGACCGCTCGCTGCAGCCCGTCGACGGCGACGTCATCGTGGCGTTCGTCAACGGTGAGTTTACCATCAAGTATCTCGACCTGAAGCACAAGGAGGAGGGCTACATCGAACTGCGACCCGCCAACGCTAACTATCAGCCTATACGCATCGACGCCGACGACAACTTCCGTGTGTGGGGCGTCGTGGTGTGGACTATAAAACAATGGAGACGATGAAGTGGTATGCCATCTGCGATTGCGATAACTGCTACGTGAGTTGCGAGCGTATTTTCCGTCCAGACCTGGAGGGGAAACCCGTTGTCGTGCTTTCTAACAACGATGGGTGCGTGGTGGCGCGCAGCGCTGAGGCTAAGCGCTTGGGCGTGAAGGCTGGAACGCCGTTCTATCAGCTGCGCCAGTTGTTCCCAAATGTGCGCATAGAGGCGCTCTCGTCCAACTACGAGCTGTATGGCGAGATAACTGGTCGCGTGATGACCATCATACGCGACATGGCGCCGCAATGCTTCCGCTATTCAATCGACGAGGCGTTCGCCATTCTCGACGGTTTCTCTGTAGAGCAACTGAAGGAGTGGGGCGAAGAGCTGCACCGGCGCGTGCTGCAGTCGGTGGGCATGCCGCTCACTATAGGCATTGCGCCTACGAAGACGCTGGCAAAGATGGCTTCCCACTTCGCGAAGAAATACGCCGGATATAACCATTGCTGCGTCATCGACACCGACGACCGCCGACTGAAGGCTGCTGCGCTTTACCCGATTGATGAGGTGTGGGGCATCGGTCGACGCTATGCTGCCCGACTCGAAAGCTACGGCATACGTACGGCGTACGACTTCGCAGCGCACTCGCGTTCGTGGGTGCGTGCTACGTTCAAGACCGTGGTCGTGGAGCGCACTTGGGCTGAGCTGAACGGCACCGACTGCGTGCCCGACGACCTGCCGGCTAAGAAGAAGAGCATCTGCACGAGTCGCAGCTTCAGCGGCATGGTGTGCGACTTCGATACGCTCCGCACGCACGTAGCCAACTTCGCCGCCCGTTGCGCCGAGAAACTGCGCAAACAGCAGTCGGCTGCCAGCATTGTGGGCGTATTCGTAGAGTCGAACCGCTTCCGCCCCGACCTCACGCAGTATTGCAACATGACAGAAGTGAGCCTTTCTACGCCGTCGTCTTCAACCATTGAGGTGGTGAAGGCTGCCACGGCGTGCCTCCGTCGCATCTATCGTGAGGATATTCACTACAAGCGTGCCGGAGTGGTGCTGATGGGTGTGGTGCCTAACGCCGCCGTGCAGACCGATCTCTTCACGTTCGACGTCGAAAAGTATCAGCACATGATGCAACTCGACAGTGCTGTAGACCGTATAAATAAGGTGGACGGCACCGAAACCGTGATACTCTCGTCGCAGCAGTACCCGAATGGCAGGAAGTTTGCCGACGCCATAAAGCACGACCTCAAGAGCGCGTGTCCTACAACAAGGTGGAGCGATATAATAAAGCTGAAATAGAACGATGAATGTAACACGACTTCAATGCGAAGTGTAACATAATGTGTAACAAAAACGCTTTGTGGTATACGCCAAATCTTATGCGTGTACCACAAAATCTTATACGTATATAACAAAAAAGAGAATATTACGTGAAGTAATATTCTCTTTATCGTGACTCCGGCAGGATTCAAACCTGCAACCTTCTGATCCGTAGTCAGATGCTCTATTCAGTTGAGCTACGGAGCCTTCTTCTATTAAGCATTAAGTGTTGTTCCTTAATTGCGAGTGCAAAGGTACGCATTTATTTTGAAACTCCAAAATATTTGCGTACCTTTTTTGCTATTTTCTTTAATTTTTCTTCTTTCCGAGCGATTTTATCCAGCTTAAGGGCTTTTTGAGGATAGTTGTGAGTGTTGTTGGCTGTTTTACTGCCGGTACATTTGGGGCGGATTTTGCATTTGCGCTTTGTGCATTATCCTTTCTATCCTGCTTGCGGTTCTGGTTTGAACGGCGTGAAGCGTTGTCTTTGCGCTGACGGCGCTGCTGATTGTTGCGTTTTGGCTGTTCGCCGTCACGAGCTGGGCGCTCATTATTGCGAGCTGGGCGTTCGTTGCGTTTCTTTGCGTTGTCGCCTTTGTTCTCGTTGCTGTCCTTAGCGTCCTTTTCTGTTTGCTGAACGTTGCCAGCTTCAGCGTTGGCAGGCTTGCGGTTAGGTTTGCGTCTGCGCTTCTTCTGCGGTGCTGTCTGCGTGTTGTCGGGATTTGTAGTAGCGGCTACGTTCTCCTGAGCGTTATCAGTCTGCTGAGCTTCTGTAGCAGGCTTCTCGCCGTTGTTTTGATCGTTGGCGCCGTTCTTCTTTCTGTTGTTGTTGCGGCGCTTGTTGTCGCCTTGTGAGCGGTTTGACTTAGAACCGTTTCTCGGGCGCTTCTCGTCGCGTCCCTTTCCGCCTCTGCCTCTTGATCGAGGAGCGTTGTAGTCAGGAGTCTCGCCGAGACCTTCCGGTAGTTCGTTCTTGTCTACGACACGTCCGAGGAACTTTTCAATCTGTTTGAAGCTGCTGATTTCGTCTTCGCTTACGAATGTGATGGCAACGCCGTCGCGCTGTGCACGTGCTGTACGACCGATGCGGTGGACATAGTCCTCCGGGTCGTGCGGTACATCGAAGTTGATAACCATTGCGATGTCGTCGATGTCAATGCCGCGAGCCACGATATCAGTAGCCACGAGCACGTCGATTTGTCCGGTCTTGAACTTGTAGAGAATCTCATCGCGCTCAGCCTGCTCGAGGTCTGAGTGCATCTCGCCTGAGTTGATTTTCATCTGCTGCAGAGTGCGGTTGATAGCCTTCACCTTCTGCTTCTTGCCAGAGAAGATGATTACGCGATTGAGGTCGCCTTTACGGAAGAGGTCCTTTACAATGCCTATCTTCTGTGTCTCGTAGCATACGTATGCGCTTTGCTTGATTTTCTCTGCAGGTTTGCTCACAGCAATCTTCACTTCCACGGGGTTCTTCAGCAGACTCTTTGCCAGTTCTTCGATCTTTTCGGGCATAGTAGCCGAGAACATGATGGTTTGACAAGTAGCAGGCAGTTTGCTTGCAATCATCTTGATGTCCTCAGAGAATCCCATGTCGAGCATGCGATCTGCCTCGTCGAGAACGAAGAAACTCACCTTGCTCAGGTCGGCAGAGCCGAGAGAGATGTGGCTGATAAGGCGTCCCGGTGTGGCGATAACCACATCGGCACCCATTTGGAAGCTTTTCAGTTCTTGATCGTAGCGGTTGCCGTCGTTGCCGCCGTACACAGCTACGCTGCTCACGCCGTTGAGATAGTAGCCGAAGCCCTGCATAGCCTGATCAATCTGCTGTGCGAGTTCGCGTGTTGGACTCATGATTACGCAGTTGATGGCATCGTGCGGATAGCCGCCATCGTCGAGTTTAGAGAGTATAGGGAGCAGATAAGCTGCTGTCTTTCCAGTTCCAGTCTGTGCTACGCCAAGAAGGTCGCGGCCTTCGAGTATTGGCGGTATACATTTCTCTTGAATAGGTGTGCACTGGTCAAAGCGCATGTCATATAATGCGTCGAGCACATTGTCGTTGAGTTGTGTTTCGTCGAAATACATATTGTGTTATTATTTATATTATTATTAATTGGGTGCTTTTCTATAGCAGAAGTATGCTACGATAGCAAAGATGATGTTCGGTATCCACGCCGCCAGTATCGGTGGTGTATTGGCGTTGATGGCGAAGGTAGACGATACGGTCTGCAGCATGATGTATCCGAAACTCAGGGCGAGACCCATACCGAGATACATACCCATGCCACCTTTACGTTTGCGCGAAGACAGCGAGAGACCGATTGTCGTGAGGATGAACGAAGCGAATGACGAGGCTATTCGCTTGTGGTATTCCACTTCGTACTGCACTACGTTGCCGTTGCCGCGGTTGCGCTGCTTGCCGATATACTCCTTCAATTCGGGGTTGGTGAATGTCTCCTGCTGACCTTTCGAATAGACGAGGTCTGTCGGCTCCATCTGTATTATGGTGTCTCGTTTGGTTCCGCTTGTGATATGCTCGCGCAGTCCGCGCAGTTCGCGAATCTTCCAGTTAGACAGAGTCCAGTGATACTTCGAGTCGGAGATAGTATCATACTGCGCATCCATTGCCGTTAGGTGGCTAACAAGCTTCTTGTTCTCGAACTTATCGAGTGAGAATCCGTAGCCACGTTTCTGGTTGTTGTCATAATGCTGTATGTACGCAATCGTACCTTTGTCCACCTGCAGCATAACATTTTCTGCCGATGTGTTCTTCTTCTTGTTCTTGTACATCGTCTCGAAGTTCTGTCTAACAACCGTGCCGTGCGGGATGATGTAAGCACTAAGGAAGAAGGACAAAGTAGAGATGAGTACGCACGAAATCATGTAAGGGCGCATGAGGCGTCGGAATGATACGCCCGCGGCGAGCATGGATATGATTTCGGAGTTAGATGCCAATTTTGATGTGAAGAAAATCACCGCGATGAATACGAATAGCGGACTGAACAAGTTGGCGAAGTAAGGCACGAAGTTGGCGTAATAGTCAAAGACGATAGCCTTAAGTGGTGCGTGGTATTGTGCGAACTTTACGAGGTTCTCGTTCACGTCGAACACGATACTGATAGAGATGATCAGTATGATGGAATAGATATATGTGCCGATGAACTTGCGTATGATATACCAGTCGAGAATACTGATATAATGGAATGGGTTTATCACGTTCAAGACACTAAGGAAGCGCAGCTTGTGGCATAACCATGCCAAAGCCGTGCGTATCCCTTTTGTCTTTCTGCGCAAGGTCTGCTGCAAATGCAGCAGCTTGTGTAAACGCCTGATGTTCTTTATTTTCATTTAAATTCTTCTTCCGAGATTGTCTATAACGCTTGCTTTCCATTGTACGAAGTCGCCTTGCTCTATGTGTTTGCGTGCGTCGGTGACCAGTCGCAGGTAGAATGCCAAGTTATGAATGCTCGCAATCTGCATAGCCAGCAGCTCCTGCGCCTTGAAGAGGTGGTGTAGATAAGCCTTAGTGTGAATGCGGTCGATGTCGCATCCGTCAGGGTCGATAGGAGAGAAGTCCTGCTCCCATTTCTTATTGCGTATGTTTATCGTGCCTTCGTAAGTGAAGAGCATAGCATTGCGACCGTTGCGTGTAGGCATCACGCAGTCGAACATGTCTACGCCGCGCTCAATAGCCTCAAGTATGTTCTGCGGAGTGCCGACGCCCATAAGGTAGCGAGGCTTGTCCTTTGGCAGAATCTCGTTCACCACCTCAATCATCTCGTACATCACCTCTGTAGGTTCGCCCACAGCCAGTCCGCCGATAGCGTTGCCGTCAGCTCCCTTGTCGGCTACGTGCTTTGCTGCTTCGCGGCGCAAGTCCTTGTACTTGCAGCCCTGCACGATAGGGAAGAGACTCTGGTTGTAACCGTAGAGCGGCTCTGTTTCGTTGAAACGCTTGACGCAACGGTCGAGCCAGCGCTGAGTGAGTCCGAGACTCTTCTTTGCGTACTCGTAGTCGCTCTCGCCCGGAGGACACTCGTCGAATGCCATCATGATGTCGGCACCGATGATACGCTCCGTATCCATCACGTTCTCCGGTGTGAAGATGTGCTTCGATCCGTCGATGTGCGAACGGAACTCGCAACCTTCTTCGCGCAACTTGCGTATGCCGGTGAGCGAGAAAACCTGGAAGCCGCCAGAGTCGGTGAGTATCGGGCGGTCCCATGTGTTGAACTTATGCAGTCCGCCTGCCTTTTGTAGAGTGTCAAGACCCGGGCGGAGGTATAGATGGTAGGTGTTGCCCAAAATTATCTGTGCCTTTACTTGTTCGCGGAGTTCGTTGAAATGTACTCCCTTTACGGAACCTACCGTGCCGACAGGCATGAATATCGGGGTCTTTATTTGTCCGTGGTCGGTGGTGATTATACCAGTGCGAGCGTCGCTACATGGGTCGGTATGTTGCAGTTCAAAAGTCATTCTTTCTTTTCTTCTTCAATTTTAAAATCAATAGGGTTGTCTACAATTTCGTCGGTGAGAGCAAACTTCCACACATCTTGTACGTTCTCGACATAGTGGAACTCCACACCCTTGCGGTACATCTCAGGAATCTCCTCGATGTCCTTACGGTTATCCTGGCACATTACGATGTCGGTGATGCCGGCACGCTTTGCTGCAAGAATCTTCTCCTTGATGCCACCAACAGGCAGAACCTTACCGCGGAGCGTGATTTCGCCAGTCATTGCTGTGTTCTTGCGCACCTTGCGCTGAGTGAGTGCCGAGGCAATTGATGTTGCGATAGTTATGCCTGCTGACGGACCGTCCTTCGGTGTAGCACCTTCTGGTACATGGATGTGAATGTTCCAGTTGTCGAAGATGCGATAGTCTACGCCGAGTGTGTCGATATGTGCTTTTACATATTCGAGAGCGATGACAGCCGACTCCTTCATCACGTCGCCAAGATTGCCGGTGAGCGTCAACTTGCCCGTTTTGCCTTTGCTGAGCGAAGTCTCGATGAACAGAATCTCGCCACCCACGCTTGTCCAAGCCAAGCCCGTAACGACACCTGCATAGCTGTTGCCCTGATAGATGTCGCGGTAGAACGGAGCCTTGCCGAGCAATCCTTCAATTTCGTTAGGCGTAATCTTCTCGTTCACCTCGCTGTCGAGCGCCTTTTTGTAAGCAATCTTGCGCAGAGCCTTGTTCACCTGCTTCTCCAACTGGCGCACGCCGCTTTCACGAGTGTATTGCTCAATGATTCTCTCGATTGCAGCCTTTGTAAATGTAGGCTTCTCCTCGTTCTTGTCGAGTCCGCAGTTTTCTATCTCGCGCGGTATAAGATGGCGTTTCGCAATCTCTATCTTCTCCTCTGTGATGTAGCCGCTCACTTCGATAAGCTCCATACGGTCGAGCAACGGACGCGGTATGGTGTTGAGGTCGTTGGCGGTAGCAATGAAGAGAACCTTTGAAAGGTCGTAGTCGACGTCGAGATAGTTGTCGTGGAAAGCGCTGTTCTGCTCTGGGTCGAGCACTTCGAGCAGCGCAGACGACGGGTCGCCGTTGATGGTGTTCTGCG
This sequence comes from Leyella stercorea, assembly GCF_019052365.1. Taxonomy (GTDB): domain Bacteria; phylum Bacteroidota; class Bacteroidia; order Bacteroidales; family Bacteroidaceae; genus Prevotella. The sequence goes on along the minus strand of NZ_JAHQUY010000006.1, from coordinate 58,253 downwards.
TCACCTTGTCAATCTCGTCGAGTATAAACACAGGGTTTGAAGAGCCTGCCTTCTGAATGTTCTTGATGATTCTGCCGGGCATTGCTCCGACGTATGTGCGTCTGTGTCCGCGAATCTCGCTCTCGTCGTGCAGACCGCCAAGCGACATGCGCACATACTTGCGCTTCATGGCTGCGGCGATGCTCTTTCCGAGCGAAGTCTTGCCTACTCCCGGAGGGCCGTAGAGACAGATGATAGGCGACTTGAGGTCGCCGCGCAGCTTCAGCACAGCCATGTATTCGAGGATGCGCTCCTTTACCTTCTCCATGCCGTAGTGGTCGTGGTTGAGAATGCGCTGTGCTCGTTTCAGGTCGAGATTGTCCTTGGTATATTCGCCCCAAGGCAAAGCAATCATTGTCTGCAGATAGTTGAACTGTATGCTATACTCCGGACTTTGTGGGTTGAACATATCGAGCTTGTCGAGTTCCTTACGGAAAATCTTTGCAACATCCTCCGACCAGTTCTTCTTAGCCGCTTTCTGCTCAAGTTCCTTGCGTTCTGGCGAACCTTCGCCTCTGCCAAGTTCCTCCTTTATGTTCTTAATCTGCTGCTGCAGGAAGTATTCGCGCTGCTGCTCATCGAGATCCTCGCGAGTCTTTGTGCGGATATTCTGCTTCAGTTCGAGCAACTGAATCTCCTTGTGCAGCACCTTCAGCGTCTTGATTACACGATCCTTGATAGAACTTGTAGAGATAAGTTCAGCCTTGTCGTCTATCGAGAAGGGCAGATTCGTACATACGAAGTCGACAGCTATAACATCATTCGATATGTTGTTCAGAGCGAACTGTGACTCGTCGGGTAGGTCTTCGTTCTGTCTGATATACTCTATGGTTGTAGAGCGCAAGTCATCCATTGCGGTGTTGAACTCCTTGTCGTCGGCAGCGGGCAGTTCCTCCATCGCCGGTGCCACTTCGCCCATGAGGAATGGCTTGTTGGTCGTGAGCTTGTTCAGACGGCAACGACCCAAGCCCTGGATTATGGCTGTAATGTTATTGCCAGGTCCGGGCAGTTCAAGTATCTTTACGAGGCGTGCATAAACTCCGTATTCGAAGAGATCGTTGGTGCTTGGATGCTCAACCTCCTGATCGTGTTGGCAGAACACAGCGAAACTTATGTCCTGCTTCTTGCGTAAATGATCGAGCAGATTGAGGCTTTGTTTTCTTCCGATGATGACAGGAGTAATCACTCCCGGGAACATTGCCATGTTACGTGTGGCAAGGATGGGCAATTCGCCTTCTATATTTACGTTGAACAAATTTGAAATATCGCCGTCGTAATCGGCAATCATCTGTATTGAAGTACTCGTTCTCTTATTCATATCTCGTTATCTGTGTATCGGGGCGTGTGTATTTCCGTGCAAAGTTACTTAAAATTCTGCTAATGAGTGAATTTTTGCTGTTATTTTATGTAGAAATCAGCGGTCAGATTAGCGTACCATTCTGATCTCGATCCGTCTGCCTCTTGCAGGCATACTTCCTCCATTTCTCTCTCGCATCTGCAGTAGGCGTGACGGAACGCAACAAGATGGCGTTTAGGTTGTTTGCGTGGGGTGGTGCGCACGGCGCATTGGCGTGACATCGCAAGTCCTGCCTTGTAAGCTTCCGCAATGAACGCTTGCAGACACTCCGTAGGTATTATAGCGCTGAACTCGCCGTCGCTATCGAGTAGCGCTTTCACGGCGGCGAATAACTCGCAGTATTTCAGCGCACAAGCATGTCTTGCTGTGGTACGCTGTGCGTTGGGGTTGATGAGGCTGTCGATGAAGAAAGGAGGATTTGACACTATTGCGTCGTACTTGTGGTGAGTAGGGTAGAGCTGGATGGCTGTTTCCGCAATGCTGATGCGGTCGGCGTATGCAGTGGCGGCTACGTTCTCGCGTGCCTGAGTGGCGGCTTCAGCGTCTATCTCAACGGCGTCGATGGTGGCTTTAGCGAAACGCTGAGCCATCATGAGCGCAATGAGTCCGGTGCCAGTGCCAATGTCGAGAATGCGTGAGCCGCCATTGGCCCATGCTCCGAGTAGCACGCCATCGGTGCCCACCTTCATGGCGCAGCGGTCTTGGTGGATTACAAACTTCTTAAAAGCAAACATTCGTGATAGTAAAGATGTGTTGGTGGAGGCGTGGCGCCTCCGCTGTATTACAAGTCGAACTTATTCTGCACAGCTTTGCTCCACTGCTGCAGTTTCTGTCGACTCTTGCTTATTTCCTCGCGTATGTTATTTATCTCGTTAAACAGTTCGGTAGCAGCGTTCTGTAGCGCATTCGGTTTGCGCTGGTTTCTGTCGGCGAACGGGTTCACTACGATCTTTATTCCCTTCGGCTTAAGCTCGACGTCTATGTCCGCACCAGTCATTACAGGGTCGCCGTCGTAGTGGATGGCGCCGGGGCTGTCGCGATGAACGTGCAGCTTCTTGCAGCGGAATGTCTTTATCTTCGAGTTGTTCTTGTTGAGCGTCTTGTTGAACATCTCGATGCTTATCTGCGGAGCGTCGATGAGTCCGAACGGTTCCATGATGATAACATCCATCAGTCCGTCGCTCATGGAAGCTTGCGGTGCGATATATGCGTTGTTGCCGTACTGCGACGCGTTGGCGCACGATATGAGGAATGCCTTGTGCAGGCTCGTCTCGTCGTCTGCCATCACGGTATATGTCTCTGGCTCGTATTTGAGTCCTTCTCGCAGCACATTCTCTATATATGTGAGCGGTCCGCGTTTACCAGCCTCGGCGAACTTCAGGCTGATGAAGGCGTCGAATCCCATTCCGCAGGTGCAGAAGAACGGGTAGCCGTTGATGATGCCGTAGTCGAGATCGCGCACCTCGAAAGCGTTTATTATTTCAATCGACTTCTTTACGTTGATAGGCAACTGCAGGTGGCGTGCCAGTCCATTGCCCGAACCGCATGGTATGATGCCGAGAGCAGTGTTGGAGTGCACGATGGCGCGTGCCACTTCGTTTACGGTGCCGTCGCCTCCGACAGCCACAACCATGTCTACGCCGTCATCCTTAGCCTTAGCGGCTATCTCCGAGGCGTGTCCGGCGTATTCGGTTATTGCGATTTCATATTCAAACTTCTCTTTGTCAAGAAGCTGGTCGATCAGTCCGGGGATGGCAGCCTTGTCCGACGTGCCTGAAATGAGGTTGATTATGAAAATGGCTTTTTTCTTCATATTTATTAATGCTATAAATAAGGCACAAAGATAATAAAATAATGTTACACGTAGGAATTTCGTTTGGTGAAAAATATCAAAAAGTCATATTTCTTGCGAAAAATGTGCGTGTTTAACATATTTTTCGTACCTTTGCACCTTGGAAATAACAAATTTGAAATATACCTATTTAAATTATAATGGGACAGTTACAAGAAAAGTATAAAAGCTATCGCCTTCCACAGAAGTACATGGCAGAAGGTGTTTATCCCTATTTTCGTGAGATTACGAGCAAGCAGGGCACAGAAGTAGAAATGGGCGGACACAAGGTCCTTATGTTCGGCTCGAACGCTTATACCGGACTTACCGGCGATCAGCGCATCATTGATGCTGGTAAGGCAGCTCTCGACAAATACGGTTCTGGTTGCGCAGGTAGCCGCTTCCTCAACGGTACGCTCGATATTCACGTACAGCTTGAAAAAGAACTTTCTGAGTACATCGGCAAGGACGACGCTCTCTGTTTCTCTACAGGTTTCTTCGTGAACAGCGGTGTAATCCCCGCAGTTGTTGGTCGTGGCGACTATATCATCTGCGACGATCGCGACCACGCCAGCATCGTTGACGGACGTCGTCTCTCGTTTGCTACACAGCTCCACTACAAGCACAACGATATGGAAGATCTTGAGCGCGTGCTGAAGAACCTTCCAGAGGAGGCTATCAAGCTCATCATCGTTGACGGCGTGTTCTCAATGGAGGGTGACCTTGCTAATCTGCCTGCTATTGTAGAACTGAAGCATAAGTACAATTGCTCTATTATGGTAGACGAGGCTCACGGTCTCGGTGTGTTTGGCAAGCAGGGTCGTGGTGTTTGCGACCACTTCGGACTTACCGATGAGGTTGACCTTATCATGGGTACATTCTCTAAGTCGATGGCTTCTATCGGTGGTTTCATCGCTGGCGATAAGGACACAATCAACTGGTTGCGCCACACTTGTCGCACATACATTTTCAGCGCATCTAACACTCCGGCTGCTACAGCAGCTGCTCTTGAGGCCCTGCACATCATCCAGAATGAGCCGCAGCGCATCGACGACCTTTGGAAGGTTACACGCTACGCGCTCCGCCGCTTCAAGGAAGAGGGCTTTGAGATTGGAGAGACACAGAGTCCGATTATTCCGCTCTATGTTCACGATGTTGAGAAGACATTCGTTGCTACAGCAAAGGCTTTCGAGTATGGCGTGTTCATCAACCCCGTTATTCCGCCGGCTTGCGCCCCACAGGATACTCTCGTGCGTTTCGCGCTCATGGCAACCCATACAGAGGAGCAAGTAGAGCGTGGCGTTCAGATTCTAAAGCGTGTGTTCAAGGAACTTGACATCATTAAGGACTAATGTATTATTTCTATATGCAGCAAAAGGCAGGCTTTCCGTGTGGATTGCCTGCCTTTTGCGTTATGCGGTTTGGAGTCTGCAAGTAAAGGTGGAGTAGGAAAGTGTGGCATGTTATTTGCTATTATTGTGCATTATTGTTTCGATTATTGTGGTGTTTGGTGAAAAAACACGTGCTAAATTTTGGTTGTGTCAAAAAATAATTGTACCTTTGCACTCGCAATTTGAAAACGGGGTGTAGCGCAGTCCGGTAGCGCGCCTGGTTTGGGACCAGGTGGTCGCAGGTTCGAATCCTGTCGCCCCGACTTCTTTCCGATTGCAACAACGGGTTTCTCAACTGAGGAACTTGAATATAATCAACACCAACGGGGTGTAGCGCAGTCCGGTAGCGCGCCTGGTTTGGGACCAGGTGGTCGCAGGTTCGAATCCTGTCGCCCCGACTGAAAAGAGAAACGTTTTTATGCAAGCGTTTCTCTTTTTTTGTATCTGATAGTGTGCAATTTAACATTGCTACGCAACTCTTGCTACTTTTATTATTCATAATTTTGCTCACTTTCTCAAATTTTATTACTTTTGCACAAAGTTTCAAGTAGTAAACAAAATAAAATCAATATAATGGAGATTTCATACAAATGGCTTAAGGAGTATGTCGATTTCGACCTTACACCGCAGGAGACAGCCGACGCGCTGACATCATGCGGTCTCGAAGTAGACGCTCTTGAAGAAGTGCAGACTATCCGTGGCGGATTGAAAGGTCTGTACGTGGGCAAGGTGCTCACATGCGAACTGCATCCTAATTCAGACCACCTTCATATCACAACCGTCGACCTCGGCAAGGGCGAACCGCAGCAGATTGTCTGCGGCGCACCGAACGTAGCTGCTGGTCAGAAGGTTATCGTTGCCGACCTGGGCTGCGTGCTCTACGACGGCGACAGCGAGTTTACGATCAAGAAGTCGAAGCTCCGCGGCGTAGAGTCTTTTGGTATGATTTGTGCCGAAGACGAGATAGGCGTGGGCACCGCTCATGATGGCATCATCGTGCTGCCGGAGGATGCTCCCGTCGGTCAGCCTGCTGCCGAGTATTATCACTTGGAGAGCGACTGGGTTATCGAGATAGACATCACAGCCAACCGCTCTGACGCACTCTCTCACTGGGGCGTAGCGCGCGACCTCTATGCTTGGCTCAAGCGCAACGGTCACGAGACATCGTTGCACCGTCCCGACTGCTCTGAGTTCAACGCTGACAACAACGACATGCCTATCGACATAGAGATAGAGAACACCGAGGCTTGCCGCCGCTATGCTTGCGTAAGCATCACAGGCTGCGAGGTGAAGGAGAGCCCCGAGTGGTTGCAGGACAAACTGAAGATTGTAGGTCTGCGTCCTATCAACAACATCGTCGACATCACCAACTATGTGATGATGGCATACGGTCAGCCGATGCATTGCTTCGATGCCGACATGGTGGAAGGCAAGAAGATTGTTGTGCGCACTCAGCCCGAAGGTACAAAGTTCGTCACTCTCGACGGCGAGGAGCACACACTCGGCGAGCACGACCTCAGCATCTGCAACGCCAACGAGCCGATGTGCATCGCTGGCATTTTCGGCGGTAAGGGCTCGGGCACATACGACACAACTACAAACGTTGTCCTGGAGAGCGCTTACTTCCACCAGACATGGATACGCAAGAGCGCACGCCGTCATGGCCTGAGCACAGACGCAAGCTATCGTTTCGAGCGCGGCATAGACCCGAACGGTACAATCTATGCCTTGAAACAGGCTGCCATCCTTTGCAAGCAGTTGGCTGGCGGAAAGGTGAGCATGGAGATAAAGGACGTATATCCTACTCCGATTGCCGACGCACGTGTGCAGCTCGACTTCGAGTATGTAGACCGTCTGATTGGCAAGAAGATTGGCAATGATATGATAAAGAGCATCGTGGAGAGCCTTGATATGAAGATCGTTGAGGAGACAGCTGAGGGATTGCTGCTCGACGTGCCGGCTTATCGCGTAGACGTACAGCGTCCGTGCGACGTTGTGGAGGATATTCTGCGCATCTACGGATATAATAATGTAGAGATTCCGACACAGCTCAAGTCGTCGCTCACAATCCTCGGCGACGAGGACAAGGCATACCACTGGCAGAACGTAGTGGGAGAACAGCTCGTAGGCTGCGGCTTCCGCGAGATTCTCAACAACTCGCTCACAAAGACGGCATACTATACCGAACTGAACCGCTACACAGAGGAGACAACCGTAAAGGTGATGAACCCGCTGAGCTCTGACCTCGGTGTTATGCGCCAGACTCTGCTTTTCGGCGGTCTGGAGAGTGTAGGTCGCAACGTGAACCACAAGATGCCTAACCTGCGTTTCTTCGAGTTCGGCAACTGCTACCACTACTCGCCGGAGAAGAAGAACGATGAGGACCCGATAAAGGCTTATACCGAGGAGATGCATCTCGGCATGTGGCTCACTGGCAAGCGCGTTGAAGGCTCATGGGCACACGCTGACGAGCAGTCGTCGTTCTATGAATTGAAGGCTTATGTGATGAACATCTTCACACGCTTGGGTGTCAACCCGGGCATCGTCGTTACAGAGTCGTCAGACAACAACGTGTTCGGCAAGGCGCTCGCTCTGAAGGCACGCTCTGGTAAGGTGCTCTGCGAGATGGGCATCGTTTCGCACAAGTTGCTCAAGAAGATGGACATCGAGCAGGAGGTGTTCTATGCCGACATCAACTGGGACAACATGATGCGCGCCATCAAGAAGAACGAGGTGCTCTATCACGACATCTGCAAATTCCCGTCGGTAAGCCGCGACCTCGCATTGCTTCTCGACAAGAATGTACAATTCGAGCAGATTGAGCAGATTGCACGTCAGACAGAGAAGAAGCTCCTCAAGAGCGTAGAACTCTTCGACGTGTACGAAGGCAAGAACCTGCCGGAAGGCAAGAAGAGCTACGCCGTTAACTTCATTCTGCAGGACGAGACAAAGACTCTCAACGACAAGCAGATTGAGGCTATCATGTCTAAGCTCATCAACAACCTGAAGACTAAGTTGGGAGCAGAACTCAGATAATAAACAATAAAAATACAATATAAAACAAAATGGGAAGAGCATTTGAATACCGCAAAGCTACAAAGCTGAAGCGTTGGGGCCACATGGCTAAGACATTCACCCGTCTGGGCAAGCAGATCGCTATCGCTGTTAAGGCAGGCGGTCCGGAACCTGAGAACAACCCGTCACTCCGTTCTATCATCGCTACATGTAAGCGCGAGAACATGCCGAAGGATAACATCGAGCGTGCTATCAAGAACGCTATGGGTAAGGACCAGAGCGAGTACAAGGAAGTAACATACGAGGGATATGGCCCTCATGGCATCGCTGTCTTCGTTGACACACTTACCGACAACACTACACGTACTGTAGGCGACGTTCGCTCGGTGTTCAACAAGTTCAACGGTACACTCGGTACAACTGGTTCGCTTTCTTACCTCTTCGACCACAAGTGCGTGTTCACTTTTAAGAAGAAAGACGGCGTGGACATGGAAGAGCTTATTCTTGAGCTCATCGACTTCAACGTTGAGGACGAGTTCGACGAGGACGACGAGGAAGGCACAATCACTATCTACGGTGACGATGTAAAGGCTTACGCACAAATCCAGAAGTTCCTCGAGGAGCAGGGCTTTGAAGATATCGGTGGCGAGTTCACATACGTACCTAACGACCTTAAGGACCTTGACGCTGAGCAGCGTGCTACCATCGACAAGATGGTTGAGCGCCTTGAGGAGTTTGACGATGTACAGAACGTTTACACAAACATGAAGCCGGAAGAGGCTGAGTAAGAGTAAGAATAAAAAATATTGAAAAGAGTGGTTGGCTACAGCCACTCTTTTTTTAGTTGACAACAGATGTTCCGCAAGTGTTGTTCCTGCGGAACGCTTTAGAAGATAACAATATTAGGCATGAATCATTTGGAGTACGTAACCTGCGGCACATGCAGCCGACTTATCACTATCGACGTTGATGCGGCCGGCATCATCCGCAACCTTTCTTTCCTCGGCGGCTGCAACGGCAACCTTAAGGGTATCTGCGCCCTCGCTGTCGGTAAGCCGGCTGCAGAGATAAAGCAGACGCTCAAGGGCATCACCTGCGGCAGTAAGGACACAAGTTGTCCTGACCAGCTTGCTGCAGCCTTGGAGCAGATGGGCTATTAACTTCGGTGCCGTCCTTACGTGACGCACCTAATATAATAAAAAAAAATATATGGAGACAAGAAATTGGAAAACCATTGAAGGTTTCGACTTTAAGGAGATACTCTTCGAAGAATATAATGGCATAGCGAAGATAACGATCAATCGTCCGCGCTATCGCAACGCATTCACACCGCGCACTACATGGGAGATGTCGCAGGCATTCGCATGGTGTCGTGAGGCGCAGCGCATCAGCGTCGTAATCCTTACCGGCGCAGGCGATAAGGCGTTCTGCTCGGGTGGCGACATGCACGTGAAGGGACGCGGCGGTTATGTTGGTGAGGATGGCGTGCCTCGTCTTAATGTGCTCGACGTGCAGAAGCAGATCCGCTCGCTGCCTAAACCGGTTATCGCTATGGTCAACGGCTACGCTATCGGTGGCGGTCATGTGCTTCACTTGATGTGCGACCTAACCATTGCAAGCGATAACGCAATCTTCGGACAGACCGGACCTAAGGTGGGTTCGTTCGACGCTGGCTTCGGCGCAAGCTATCTGGCTCGCATCGTAGGTCAGAAGAAGGCTCGCGAGATTTGGTTCCTCTGCCGTCAATATTCGGCTGTTGAGGCTGAGCGAATGGGGATGGTCAACAAGGTTGTGCCTTTCGATGAACTTGAGGACACCTGCGTAGAGTGGGCTGAGACAATGATGGAGCGTTCGCCTCTCGCTCTACGTATGATAAAGGCAGGTCTCAATGCCGAACTCGACGGTCAGGCTGGTATTCAGGAACTTGCCGGTGACGCAACAATGCTCTATTATATGCTTGATGAAGCGCAGGAGGGTGGCAAGGCGTTCCTTGAGAAGCGCAAGCCCGACTTCAGCAAGTATCCGAAACTGCCGTAGAGTTTGTCCAGTTGAGAGTTGAGAATTGAGAATTGGGAGTTATGATTACCAATTATTGTTTTTGAAATTGTTGGAATTTTACATATCATAACTTTCAACTCTCAACTTTCAACTCTCGATTCTCAACTTACTTGTTGTACTCTTTCGGCGTGTACACTTTGTCGAAATACTTCACTTTCGAGTCCTTGCCCGAGTGCAGAGTCAATGCAAAGTTGAAACCTTCGCTCTTGTAGGCGCGCAGACTTGTGCTTTCGTCAATTTGCTTCATGAAGTTGTCGACAATAAGTTTGCGGTTCATTTCGAATACTTTAGCGTCGTCCAACTCGTCCATTATCGAACAATAATAATGGTATGTCCTCGTGTTCATTTCGAAGACAACACTATCCGTACGCATGTAGTTGAGAACCGGAGTGGGGCAGTTTCTTTCCGTGTATTCACGGGCCTCGCGCTGGGCGCGTTTTTCAATACTCTCGTGGCAACTGCAGAGCAGCATGGCACTTGCTATGGCGCAATATAAAAACGTTTTCATTTTCTTAGTTGTTTTTCTTGTGCAAAGATACCTAATTGTCAGAAAAAATAAGTAATTTTGCATGTAAAAACTGATATATATCAATGAATAATATAAGGAATTTCTGTATTATTGCTCATATCGACCATGGCAAGTCGACACTTGCCGACCGATTGTTGGAGCGTACACAAACTATCAAGATAACTGAAGGCCAGATGTTGGATAACATGGATCTGGAGCGTGAGCGTGGTATAACCATCAAGAGTCACGCTATCCAGATGGAGTACAAGCATAATGGCGAAACGTATATATTGAATCTTATTGACACTCCGGGGCACGTCGACTTTTCTTACGAAGTGTCGCGAAGCATTGCTGCCTGCGAAGGTGCTTTGCTCGTTGTCGATGCTACACAGGGTGTGCAGGCACAGACCATCTCTAACCTCTATATGGCTATTGAGCACGACTTGGAGATTATCCCCGTGCTCAACAAGATAGACATGCCGAGCGCAATGCCGGATGAGGTGGAGGACGAGATAATCGAGCTTATCGGATGTAAGCGTGAAGACATTCTGCGCGCATCGGGTAAGACTGGTGAGGGCGTCGACGAAGTGCTTGCTGCAATCGTAGAGCGAGTGCCGCATCCTAATGGTGACACGAAAGCTCCGCTTCAGGCGCTTATCTTCGACTCTGTGTTTAATTCGTTCCGTGGTATCATCGCTTACTTCAAGATAGAGAATGGCGAGATACGCAAGGGTGATAAAGTGAAGTTCTTCAACACCGGTATGGAATATGTTGCCGATGAGGTTGGTGTGCTGAAAATGGATATGGTGCCTCGCGATGTACTTGAGACAGGTGAGGTAGGATATATTATTTCGGGTATCAAGGATGCTACTGAGGTTAAGGTGGGTGATACAATCACTCACGTAGCACGACCATGCGACAAGGCGATTGCAGGTTTCCAGGAAGTGAAACCGATGGTGTTCGCCGGAGTTTATCCTATCGACCCGAATGATTACGAGAATCTGCGTGCTTCGCTTGAGAAGTTGCAGCTTAATGACGCTTCGCTCACGTTCTCTCCCGAGTCGTCGGTAGCGCTTGGCTTCGGTTTCCGTTGCGGCTTCCTCGGACTCTTGCACATGGAGATTGTGCAGGAACGCCTTGATCGTGAGTTCAATATGGACGTAATCACAACTGTTCCCAACGTGTCGTACATGGTTTATGACAAGCATGGCAATGTAAAGGAAGTTCATAACCCGTCAGGATTGCCGGAACAGACAATGATTGACCATATTGAAGAGCCGTACATCCGCTCAACAATCATCACAACCACCAACTTTATCGGTCCGATTATGACGCTCTGTCTCGACAAGCGTGGTGAACTTATCAATCAGGAATACGTTAGTGGCAATCGTGTTGAGTTGCACTTCATGCTTCCGTTGGGCGAAATTGTCATCGACTTCTACGATAAGTTGAAGTCGATAAGCAAGGGATATGCTTCGTTCGACTATCATCTCGACGGTTTCCGTCCGTCGCGTCTTGCAAAGCTCGATATTCTGCTCAACGGTGAGCCGGTAGACGCACTCTCTGCATTGACACATCAGGACAATGCCGTTACAATCGGACGCAAGATGTGCGAGAAGTTGAAAGACCTTATCCCGCGCCAGCAGTTCGATATTGCAATTCAGGCAGCTATCGGCGCAAAGATTGTGGCTCGCGAGACCATCAAGTGTGTGCGCAAGGACGTTACAGCCAAGTGTTACGGTGGTGACGTTAGCCGTAAGCGTAAGTTGCTTGAGAAGCAGAAGAAGGGTAAGAAACGCATGAAGCAAATCGGTAACGTGGAAGTGCCGCAGAAGGCATTCCTTGCCGTGCTTAAACTCGACTAAGAGACTTGTCTATTAGACTACATATAAACTCAACTTGTTTACTAAAAAATAGAATAGAAAGGAAAGTATCTTATGAAAGAGAAGTTCAACGCCAATACCCGCGACGTAGCTCGCGAGTTAGCGCGAAGATACAGTACTATGACGCATGAAGAGCTTGATGCTCTCGAAAGCATTCTTGTTCCGATTAAGTACCCGAAAGGTGAACTGGTGCTTAAGGAGGGCGACGTGTGCCGTAACTTTTACTACATCGACCGTGGTTTGATGCGCCAGTTCTACTTCAAGCATGGCAAGGAAGTGACAGAACATCTTGCGCAGGATCATACTATCGTTATGTGTATAGAAAGCCTCTTTAAGGAGGAACCTACACATCTCCAGATAGAAACCCTCGAACCTACTGTCGTGTATGCTATTCCTAAGGTGGACCTTGAGAGAGTGGCTCTGCATAACGTCAACATACAGATTCTCTATCGCAAAATTCTTGAGGAGAGCCTTATTACTTCTCAGGTACATGCCGACCTTGTGCGCTTCGAGACTGCACAGGATCGTTACAAGAAGTTATGTAAGCTTATGCCGCAGGTGGTGCTTCGCGCTCCGCTTGTATACATAGCAAGCTATTTGCAGATGACACCAGAAACTTTGTCGCGTGTAAGAGCTTCAACGTTGCTCGACTAATTGTCTTATCAAGTATACTCAAAGTTCTTGATGAAGTATATAAAAAAGGAATAGTGTAGCAATTGCTACGCTATTCCTAATAATTCTATTTCGAATATAAGTGTCGAACCGCCAGGTATTCCTGGCTGCGAGAACTTGCCGTATCCCATATTTGCAGGGATATACACTTCCCATTTGTCGCCTACACACATCTGTTGCATGGCTACTATCCAACCCTTTATCAGATCGCTCAAGCGGAACGCAATAGGAGCGCCACCACGACTTGAGTCGAATTTCTTGCCGTTTATTGTGCGACCGGTGTAATGAGCCGTAACGATGGAGCGTGGAGTAGGATGCTTTCCGTCGTTGTTTCCTGAGCTCAACACCTTATAATATATACCTTCCGGAAGCGCAATCACACCTTCTTCTTCAGCTTTTGCAGCAAGCCAGTCGAGGTTTGCCTTAGCATATTCGCGTTTGTTCATTCTTTCTATTTAATATTGGTTGTTATATGAATTGATATTGATGATTAATGCGTCGTCTTCTATTAATTAGAGTATCGATTTCTGTTAATTAGAGTATCAATTAATATTGATTAATCTGGCGTTTTATTATTGTGTAGACGTAATCCGTGCGAGATAGTCGTAATGATCGCCTTCCTCTATAACATTACAGCTTAGTCCGCATTGCTCGCAACTTGCTTTCAGAAGTGTAGAGTCCACGTATAGCCAATCGAACGAGTCGCCTTTTATGTTCTTGTAGACCATTTGATAGTCAACCTCACCATAATAGCTGCCTCCGAGATCAATATCCACTGATCCGTCCTCGTTTTCGTAAATATACTTCAAGTCGCTTGAATCGATAAGAATCTGTGCGCCTTCAGCCATCAGTTCCTTCAAGCGGTTGAGCAGCATCGGCAAGCGCGCGAGTTTGCCTGCAATGCCCGTGCCGTTCATAAGCAAAAGAATAGTGTCGAACTTGCCTTGCAGCTGAGGGTCGAAGAGGTTTATACATTCCACATCTTCTATTCCGCGAGCCTTCATTACTTCGCAGCTTAGCGGCGACACATCAATGGCTTTCACCTCAAATCCCTTTTTCTTCAACACAAGCGCATGGCATCCGGCTCCTGCACCAATATCCAACACCTTGCCACGTACAATCTCTAATGCACGCTTTTCAAGCTGTGGCATCTCTTGTTCAGATCGGAACAGATGCTCAACCGGCATTTCGTCCTCTTCGAACATGGAAGAGAGCACACGCAGATGTGCCGCTCTTCCGTTCTTATAGTAGTCGCTGATAGCGCTGCCCATCGGGTCGTGAGAAGCGTCTATAGTCGTTTTGTTCAATGTCTTCAATGTCATGAGGCGAAGGTGTTACGAATAGAATTCTGTAAATACCTTCACGCAGTATACATGGTCAGCCACGCTTCCCGTCTCTCTACAACTGTGCATAGCAAGGATAGCGTTGCCCATATCCACACCACGAAGCGGAATAGACGAAGCAAGGATATTGCCTAATGTGCTTCCGCCAGCTACATCACTATGATTTACGAAACGCTGACACGGAACGCCCGCTTTCTCGCAAAGACCTGCAAATACTGCAGCCGAAACAGCGTCAGAAGCATACTTTTGTGCAGCATTGAACTTGATAACCGGTCCGCCGCCGAGCATAGGATGGTTAGTTGGGTCGTATTTCTCAGGATAGTTAGGATGCCAAGCGTGAGCGTTGTCAGCCGAAATCATGAACGCACGCTCCACTGCCTGATAGTAAGCCTCCTCAGTATTGCTTTGAGCAAGAGCGATGCGCTTCAGCATGAATGAGAGGAACGGACTACCTGCACCCTGCTTTGTCTGCGAACCAGTCTCCTCGTTGTCGAAGAGTGCGAGCACCTGCGTTGTGTCGGTCGTATCTGAAGCGATAAGAGCTTCAAGACCAGCATAGCACATAGAGAGGTCGTCGAGACGTCCTGAAGATATAAACTCGTTGTGTACGCCGAATGTGCACGCCGGAGTTGCGTCTGCAAGGTAAAGGTCGAAGTCGAGAATGTCTTTAGCGCAGAACTCGCGTCCTGCTGCGTTGCTGTTCAGTTCCTCAAGAATTACATTCATCAAGAGATTGCCGGCTTCGAGCTTGCTTGTAATCTGTCCGAGCAACGGCAGCACATCTTTCTGCTTGCTGAGAGCTACGCCGTCGTTCACCTGACGGTTGAAGTGGATAGCAAGATTGCTTATCTGCAGGAGTGGGCGCTTGATGTGCAGCAGCAGAGTCTGCGGCTGCATAACGTCCTCGCCTCTGACAATCACGCGACCGGCAAGAGTAAGTGGACGGTCGAACCATGTAGACATAATCGGACCACCGTAAACCTCGGTGTTCAGCTTCACGATGCCGCCCTCGGTAAGCATTTCTGCGTTGGGCTTGATGCGGAAAGTAGGCGAGTCGCAATGAGCGCAAATCATGTGGAAGCCGGCGTCGGCAATAGGCTTGTTGCCGATGCGGAAAGCAAATACAGAAGAGTCGTTCTTGGTAACAAAGAAGCGGTCGCCACTCTTCACCTCGCCTAAAGGCTGTGACGGGTCTACACGGCGGAAACCATTAGCAAGAAGAGTGTCTGCGATATTCTTGACAGCCAGGAAGTTCACCGGCGAAGCGTCAAGGAAAGAAAGAAGTCGTTTTATCATTGTCGTTTGTTTTATTACGTGAATAATGTTGAATACTGTAGGGCGTAATTTGGTAGCTACATAATATAGCGTTTCAAAGTTAAAGTTTTATTTCGGAGTGTGCAAGTAAATGGAGTTTTTTGTATACTTTTGTATTTAAATATTTGGCCTATGAAAATATTCAAATCCCGATATATTGCCGTTGTAGCATGGCTCGTTTGTTTGGTCATGCTTATAGCGTCGTGTTCAGCCTCCAATGATGGAAAGGTAGTAGCTTTGAACGAGAAATCATACGAAGCGCATTATAAGAGCTTGGATTCGACAAAGGTATATGCAGGGAAGGCTTTGTCGTTGGCGTCTTTTGAATCAAAGGAATGGGCTCACGCCATGAACGACATGGCTTTCTACTACATCGCAAAGATGCAATACGCAGAAGCCGAGCGAATACTCGACGAGGTCGTAGAAAATGCCGACGACGAAATAGAACTGATGATTAGTCGTGTGCAGCTGATGCGTCTTTGCCAGCGCAAGTCGCAGAACAAGAACTTCTATCACGAGCGTCATTACGCCCTGCAGCACATGGAGCAGATTGAGAAGGAGTACGCCAGTCTGTCGGCTGCCGACCGCAAGCGTTTTGTCTACGCCCGTTCGGAGTATTGGATTGTGCTCTCCACCTATTTGTATTATATCGGACAGCCGCGCGGAGCGTCGGAGGCAGTGCTGAGCATCGAGGAAGATGCGCTGTTGATGAGCGATATGCCGCAGTTGCTCACGTTCTATTATAATGTTGGCTCTGGCGGAATATTGCTGGGCAGACAGCACGATAAGATACTGCGCACGGAGTTCAACTACCTCATACGTTGCTACATGCTTGCGCGCCAATGCGGTTATACCTATTGGGAGGCTAACTCGATGCAGGCATTGAGCGAGAAACTGCAGGACGAGAGCAAGCGTGAGTTTCTCTTGAAGAACTATCGCCCCGAGATTAACTTTCTCAATGTCGACTATATGCCCGACACGTTGCTTGCCGGCAACCTTGCGGAGCGAGCTTTAGATTTGTTCCGTAAGTATGGCGATGTCTATCAGATTGCAGGCGCATGGCGCACATTGTCGGAGGCTTTCTTCAAGGTGGGCGACAACAAGTCGGCGCTTATCTGCCTTAATAATGCCATTGCCAACGACACCACCATAAACGCTGCTCCCGACCTCGTTGCCTCCATACGCGAGCAGATGTCTATTGTCTATTCCGCACTCGACAACAAGAAGCTGAGCGACTACAACCGCAATATCTATCTCGACATGCAGGAGTACACACGCCAGGACCGTATGCTTGAGGCACGTGCCGAGCAGCTCGACTCGTCGCTGCGCAAGCAGGACATCATGATCGCTATCGTTATTGTAGCCATCATCTTGCTCATTGTGGCAATGGCGTTCTTCATCTATAAGACCAAGAAGGAAGCTGCCAGCTTCCCGATAGACAGTCTGCTGCAGCCGCTCAACGATTGGCAGAAAACGCGTTCCGACTATTACGAACAGACCGAGGAACGCTACGAGGAAATGCGCGAGCAGATAGCCATCCTTCAGAACCAGTACGAGCATTATCTTGAGAAGAACATAGAGCAACGCGCAAAGGTGTCGCTGGCATCCTCGGTAGCTCCGCTCATCAATCGTATGCTACATGAGGTGAAGATGCTTTCGTCTGACAAAGAGACCGACGAGCAGCGCAACCTCCGTTACGAGTACATCGGTCAGCTGGCGTCTTCTATCGAGCAGACCAATGAGCGGCTTACCGATTGGGTGAAACTGAAGCAAGGCGAGATAGTGCTGCGCATAGAGAGCTTCGAGCTGCAAGCCTTGTTCGACACACTCCGCAGTAGCGACATCGAATACAAACTCCACGGCATCAGGCTCAACATTTCTCCAACCCACAGTGTCGTCAAAGCAGACAAGGTGCTGACGCTCTTCATGCTCAACACCATTGCCGAGAACGCACGCCGCTTCACGCCGAACGGCGGAAGCATTGACGTCTATGCCGTCGAGACCGACGATTATGTAGAGGTGTCTGTGAAAGACAGCGGCAAGGGAATGGACGAGGCACAGCTCGCTTCACTCTTCAAGCCACGCTATATCACCGACTCCAACGACACGACAAAGGAGGGCGGACATGGCTTCGGACTCCTCAACTGCAAGGGTATCATAGAGAAGTACAAGAAGATGAGTTCGTTCTTCAGCGTCTGCTCTATAGAGGCCGAGAGCGAAGTGGGCAAGGGTAGTCGCGTCTTCTTCCGACTGCCAAAGGGTGTGAAGAAGGCTCTCATGCTTTGCGCCTTGTTCCTTGGCGTGCTCAGCTCGTGCACCAAGCCAGTGCCGACGGGAAAAGTGATAAACGAAAGCGAACGTACACGCCAAGCCGACTCGCTCGTAGACAGTATATATTATTATAATGTAGCGGGCAACTATCAGCGCACGCTTCAACTCTCTGACAGTTGCGTGCGAGTGCTCAACCGCTTGTTCGCCGACAGCCTGCTTATTGGCAACGGCGAGCGCGGCATGCTGCTTAAAGGTGCGGATGCTGACGACGCCATCGAACTGAAGTGGTTCCGCGACAGCGTGGGCATGGACTACAGCATGCTTCTCGCCCTGCGCAACGAGGTGGCGGTGGCAGCACTTGCCGTGCACGATATTGACTTGTACACGTACAACAATCAGGTGTTCACGAAACTATTCCGCGAGAGTAGTGCCGACCGTTCTATAGCCACCTATGTGCAGAAGATGCAGCGGGCAGAGAACAACCGCAACGTGGCTATCGTGCTGCTTGTACTGTTGTTGCTTGCCGTTTTCCCCGCCTACTACTTCCTCTACTATCGCCACAAGCGCTTCTACAACTCGTGCATAGAACGCATCGGGCAGATAAACGACCTGTTGCAGTCGGACACGCTCTCGTCGCATGTGAAGATGAGGCAGATAAGAGCGTTGTGGAAGAACGATATAAAGATTCCGAAACAGATAGCGGTGATGGGCAAGAACACCACGCTCATATCAGACATCGTGGAGCGTATCTGCGGTGTGCTTGCAGAGGATGTGAACAAGACGGCTTCGATGGAGCAGCAACTGGTAGTGCTTGAGGAGGACACCAAACGCATCACCGTCAACCGCGACCGCCTTTACGTCATCAATAATATTCTGGACAACCGACTTTCTACGCTGAAGCACGAGACGATGTTCTATCCCTCGCGTCTGAAGCAGATATTGCAGGCTCGTAGCGGCAACGCTCAGATGTCTGAAAAGGAAATGCTGGCTACGCTCGATGAGATAGCGTCCTACTACGAGACTATGTATACAACGCTGCTCAGCCAGACCGTTCAGGTGGCGCAGGCGATGTCTTCGTTTGAGCCGAGTGTAGCGATGCGTTACGTGCTCGTATTGCTGAAACGGGCTAACGGAGGCAAGCCGCCGAAGCGTTCAGAGACGGACGCCGCTAACGGATACATAAAGCTGATCTTCAATCTCGACACGCAATATCCGACGGAGAGCAATCCGCAGTCTACGTACGACTACCTCGTGCTCTGCCAGATTATGCGCGACATGGGCGAGTATTACCGTGCACGCGGTTGCGGCGTGGAGACAAAGCGCACAAAAGAAGGAACATCAATAATAGTAATTTATATAAAGCAAGATATATGGAAAAGTTTAAAGTTATAATAGTGGAGGACGTGCTGCTCGAACTGAAGGGCACGGAAGGTCTTCTGCATAGCGAGGTGCCGGAGGCTGAGATTATAGCTACGGCTAACTCTGAGGATTCGTTTTGGGAAGTTTTCGCTTCAAGCAAGCCCGACCTCGTGCTGCTCGACCTCGGACTGGGCGGCAGCACAACCATCGGCGTCGAAATCTGCAAGAAACTGAAGGCGGAACACAAGGACGTGAAGGTGCTCATCTTCACCGGCGAGATACTCAACGAGCAGTTGTGGGTGGACGCTCTGCACGCCCATTGCGACGGCATCATCCTTAAGAGTGGCGAGCTGCTCACCCGCGACGATGTTTTGAGCGTGATGAACGGCAAGAAATATGTGTTCAACCAGCCCATACTCAAGAAGATAGTGGACAAGTTTTGCGACACAATACAGCAGCAGATGGATCATCAGGAGGTTCTGATACGCTATGAGATTGACGAATACGACGAGCGTTTCCTGCGCCATTTGGCTTTAGGTTACACGAAAGACCAGATTTCGCAGTTGCGCACAATGCCGTTCGGCGTGAAGAGTCTGGAGAAAAGACAAAACGAACTGGTGCAGCGCTTGTTCCCTAACGGCAATGGCGGTATGGGAGTAAACGCAACACGTCTTGTTGTTAAGGCTTTTGAACTTAACATTCTTGATGTGAACAATCTTTATTCTGACGAAGCATAAAAGCTAAGCCCACCGATTGTTATTGCTTAGCTTAAGAAAAGTCATCGTACACCGAACGCCGCCCGATCGGATTGCGTCCGCCGCCCGATTGGGTTGCGTTCGCAGTCCGATCGGGCGGCGTTCGGTATCCGATAACTTTACATCTCCTTAATAGTGTTTTCGATAAGGCTTCTTTCCGCCTCGTCAACACTATATTTCTCGTAAAGCTGCTTGTCTATCTCTTCAACAGCAGCACTCCAGTTTATATCCGACTTGCTCGTGAAGTCCTGCAGCGGCACAAACATGAACTTCTCCGGCGAGAGGTCCTGCGAAGTGATAGTCTGCA
The DNA here is from genome assembly GCF_019052365.1 of Leyella stercorea. Classification (GTDB taxonomy): domain Bacteria; phylum Bacteroidota; class Bacteroidia; order Bacteroidales; family Bacteroidaceae; genus Prevotella. Next base: position 38,150 of record NZ_JAHQUY010000006.1, on the reverse strand, counting down.
GGATGAGGTAGCGCACAAACTTTGTCTTCAGATATGTGAGCAGGTTTTCAGCCTCTTCGGCTGTGGCGTAAGCGCCGGCTACAAGATAGCTCTGCGTGCAGACACATTGTGGTTGCAGGATGGCGAGAGCCGAGAGCACACGATACTGTCCGTTACGGTCGGGTGTGCCGGCATGCTCGCAGGTAGCCTTCGAGAAGATCACCTTGTGTAGGTCAACCCATTGCTGATTTTTCTTGATGTCCTCGCGCAGCACGTACGACGCATCGCCCGACGACTTCAGCATTACGGCTGTTGGGTCAGTTTCTGGTTGCGCTGTGCCGCGGTATGTAGACACGAAGCCGAACGGAGTCTGCGGACTTATCTGCGCGTTGAGCATGGTCTTCGACATGGCCTTCACTTTGTGGATGAGCGAAAGCGCACCATTGTTGCGCACGAAGATATTGAACTCGTCGAGCTTGCGAGGCAGCGTGTTTGAGTTGCCGCCGAAGTGGTTCGTAAACTGGCAGTTGGTCTTGTGCTTAGCGTCCCACAGGAAGTAGCTCACACCGCCAGAGATATCGACAGTAGGGAAGCAATCCTTAGAATCTACATAGTCGAAGATGGCACGAATGTGCGTGTCGCCAAGCATCGACTGGCGGAATTGGTCTAGTCCGCGTCCGCCGGTAAACCATCTTGAAGGCGTTATCATCGTGATGAATTGCGGGCGTATCTGGCGGGCAATGTCCACAAACTGGTTGTAGAGCGGTATGCCGTAGTTGTCTTTCTTCTCGCCGATATTCATCTGATAGGGCGGATTGCCTATGATTGCGTCGAATTTCATTTTCTGGTTTGTGCTTGTATTTGGATAGTTACGTGGGTCGCAGAGGGTGTTGGCAAGTTTCGTCTTGTACACAATCACCTGACTGTTGAGGTCGGGTATGGTGATGATGTTGGGCTTCACGTCGTTGTCGAAGCCTACGAGTGTGCGGCGTGTGATACATGCCGCCATGGCAGTCTTGCAGACAGCAAACACGTTATGCTCAACAACCTCTTTCCACATGGAGCATGACTCCTGGTCTGACAGCATGTCGAATAGACCCTGCGACTGGCTGCTACGCACCTTATATAAAGAGTAGGCAACGTAGAGCGAGTAGAGGCCCGTCTTCGAGCAGATGTCGAGGATTTGTGCGTTCGGATTCATCAGCGTGCGGTTTGTTACGCCCTCGTTGTATACGAAGCGTGTCTGCGCGAGCGGCTTCTCAAACTTGTCGTCGAAGAAGCAGTAGCCGCCGAGCGTGTCGGAGAGATGACGGTTGACGACGTTCCACGGAGTGAGAATGGTCTCGCGGTCGGGGTAAGAGAAGTCGGAGAGGATGTTTGCAATCTCAGCCACACGCTCGTCCGGCGCAAGTGTGTCGGCATGGCGCAGGCGTGCAACGATAGCCTTGGCTGTGGCCACGAAGATGTCTTCGCGGTAGAGGTGCTTAAGGCGCTTGAAGAGCTGCATGGTGATGCCGCGCGGCATGAAATGGCGCCACGATTCGGCGTCGATGTTACGCAGAAATGAGTCGATGGTCAGACCCTCGATGTTGTCCACCGTGCCGTAAATCATGATAGGGAAGCGGGTGGATATCTGGCTCAATATGGCTATTGCTCGCTGGCGTGGGGTGAGGCGTGCCATAGCTGCAGCCTCTCTCGACTGAGTGGCTGTCGCCTCGTTCTGCTTTTCTGCGTTTTCAGCAGCCTTGATCTTAGCCTTCTTCGCCGGCTTCTTTGCTGCCTGAATGTCGTTGCTTCTCTGTCGGCGCTCCTCGAGCACCGCATTAGCCATTGCCTCTGCCACTTCTTCGAGAAGGCGTATGTCGTTCTTGCCGAGATTGTTCAAATCGGTATACAGACAGTCGCCGTGGAAGCCATTGCGGATGAGGCTTGTAGAGTATGAGGTGTTGATATAGCGAATGAACGTTTCTGTATCAATCTGGTTGCGCTTGCCTCCGTCTACGATGATGGTGGGGCAGTAGTGAAGGAACTCGGTGAGCTTCTGCACGCGTGCTTCGTGATCGGTCGTAGCAATGTTGTTGCTGATATACTGGTCGATGGCTGTGAGTGTTCTAACAGGCGAGAAGTCGAAGGTGTAGCATTCGGCTTTCATGCCCTCACGATACGGACTCTGGCAACGGAAAATGGTCTGGAAGTAGTGGGCGCAACCCGTTTCGGCTGAACCTGCGAGCATAAACACGGCTGTCCATTCGGGTATGGAAACACCCGTTGTGAGACGTCCGCAAGAGAGAGTGATGGTGCGTTCGTTGCTGCTGATAGCCGTCTTCACTTCCTCAAGCGGGGAAGTCTGCGAAGATACTCCGTCGCCTGCTACATTAATAACCTTATAGCCGCGGAACGGATTCTCGGCAGTCTGCTCTGTGAGTATCTGCGCAAGACAACGCGCTGCATTCACACCCGGCATATACCATAATGTGTGGCAGAGCGACTGGCTCAGCGCCTCGTTAGCGAACGGATACTGAGGAGCTGTAGCGAGAAGGCTGACGAACTTTCTTACGTCGGCTTCATGCACGAAGCACATCTGAGCCTCGTCAACACGGAAGAATTCTGCGAAGTTGAAGCCCTCGTTGTCTGTAAGGAAATAAGGAGCGAATGTGTTGCGCAGATTGTAAGTTAAGATGTTCATTCGCGCCATGTTAGCGTACGGGTTAGGCGTGCCGGCAGCAGAGCTGTCCCACTGCTCCTTTGCACGTTGCTCCATGCAATAGTCCCAGTTGTATACGTCTGCGGTGTCGAAGTTCTGGCGTATACTATATGGTGTGCCCGAGAGATAGAGCGTGCGCATGCTGCGACGCTTCTGCAGTTCGGCTATAACATCGTTGCCGAGGCGTGTGGTGATGCCCTCATGTGCCTCGTCGACGATAAGGAAATCCCACTTTGCCGAGAACACGTCGTCGTTCTTCACAATGCCCTTCTGCTGGTTCACGCGTTTAGAAGAGCGCAAATCCTGCATAGATGCGAAATAGACGTAGTGGGTGTCTTTGTCTTTTGCAGCATCCTCAAGTTCGGCAAACGACGCGCCACGACGCTTTCGCTCGTCCTCAGACATGGCAGACGTTGTACGGCTGCCGTATGTCCATCCTTCAAGTTGCAGTTTCTCTATAGAGTCGAACCACTCCTGTCGCACAGCAGGGCGATGAGTGAGTACGAGTGTGCGTCTGTATCCAAGACGATGTGCCACTTCGATAGCGCAGAGCGTCTTACCGAAGCGCATCTTTGCATTCCAGAGCACCTTGCGTGAGCGTTTCAGAGCCGTCACCGTGAAGTCTATAGCTTCTTCTTGTTCTGCTCGGAATACTATGCTTTCTGTTGATATCATTCTTGTTGAGTATTTTAGTTGCGACTGTTCAGTCGTATATCTATTTCACTATGTCTTTGTAAGCAATTCTCTTGCCGTCGAGCGGTTCGGCGTTATGCCATTCCATGATGACGGCGTCGCGGTCGGAGTTGGGAACGTTGAAGTTCAGTCCGTCCATCTGCCATATATTCCATGAAATGATTTCTGCAGCCTTCAAGACGGCGTCGCGGTGGGGCTGTCGGTGCCAACGCTCTGTGTAGTATTCGCAGAACGAAAGAAATACAGACTCGCGCGTCAGAAAGACGTTGTCGCCCTGACTGTCGAAGCCGTATACCGACTGAAGTGCTTGGTAGGCTTTGCGAATCCATTGGCGCTTATTTGCCTTTGTTGGCTCTGACGGAGTGTTCTCGTTGATGATACGGAACTTGCGGTCGAGCATGCCAATGCGTTCACCAATAGGAATCAGTCTTCCCGTTGTTGTGTCGTAGCGCGAAACCAGATAAGGTCCTTCTCCGCAGGTTATCTCCATGCGTCTTGCTCGCACGTATGACATCCATGTGCGGTTCTTCGGAAAGACGACAGGCTGTTGAGATGTCACCCATGCGTGTTCGCCGTTCTCGTCGATATGTTCAGAATTGAACACATCTCTCTTGCCGAACCATTGCTCATCGACAAGGTTGTTTTGCGCATTGCATATCCACGCTGGTGTGAAGACCTCTGCACGGTTTTTCGAGCGTGATGTCTGCATGGATGGATGTTTTTTTATGCGAGGCTGTATAAGGTCTTGATGGTGGCTGACCAGCTCCGGTGTTATCTGCGCATTAAACGAAAACGGGCTGTTATCGCCCGTTTTGTCTGCGTCAGTAACGCTGTAATCGTCAGTTGCCCAAGAGATGTATGAGTTGCTCTCGGGCGAACTGAGCGATTGGTCTTTTAGGAGCAGTTCGAGGAGTTGAAGGTCGTTCCTCATTATGCGTTTTTAATCTTAATCTCGCAGTTGTCGAGCGACTCAATGATAGCGAGCGACTCTACACGCACACCATGTTCGCGCAGATACTGTCCGCCATCCTGGAATGCCTTCTCGATGATGAAGCCCATGCCTTCGAGTGTGGCTCCCGACTGCTTGCAGAGGTCGATGATGCCCTTGGCTGCGTTGCCGTATGCAAGGAAGTCGTCGATGAAAATAACGTGGTCGTCAGGAGTGAGATAGTCGCGTGAGATAACCACGTCGTAGTCGCGCTGCTTTGTGAACGACGTAACCTTTGTAGCGAGCATGTTGTCGAGCGTGTTCGGCTTCTTCTTCTTTGCGAACACAACCGGAAGGTTCATCAGAAATCCCATCATGATAGCCGGCGCAATGCCCGATGCCTCAATAGTAAGAATCTTGTTCACTTTGGTGTTTGCAAAGCGGCGTATGAACTCCACGGCGATGTCCTTCATAAGGTTAGGATCCATCTGGTGGTTAATAAACTTGTCTACTTTGAGGATGCCACCAGGGTAGCATTTGCCGTCTTTCTGAATTCTGTCTATGAGTGCTTTCATTGTTATTGAGTTTTTGTTTATATTTTTATTGTTTTGGTGTCTGTCTGTTAGATATATCTTTTAAGCATGCTATGCTTTTATCATTGTATGCCGTTACTCGTTATAGAACCAATCCATGAGCCTGCCTACCCAAGGAAACTGTATGCGGAACCAGCGGTATTCGGAAACCTGCTTGCCTCCGAAGTTGAGGATAAACTCGCGCATGGGGTTGCGCTTGAAAGGTAGTCCGGCATCAAGGAAGAACATGTGTGCATAGCCATGCTCGTGTGCATACTTCAATGCAGACCATACCGTGTATGTAGCAGGGTAGAGCATCATGAAACTCTTGCGGCGCGAAGCCAACTGCCACATGTAGGCGTTGCCGCCGAAGAAGAAGCAAACGCATGTGCCGATGATACGGTTTCGGTATTTTGTTGCGAATATCTTGCAATGCTTGCTTGTTGCCAGGTTTTCGAAGAGCTTGCAGCTACGCACGGTGCGTCGAGGCTTCAGTCTGAAGTAGTGGCGCATGAGCTTCACGGCTTGCTGCAGTTCTTTGCCTTCAGACTCTATTGTTGCGGCTTTCACTCCGCGCTGTTCTGCAGCCGAAATCTTGTCGCGAAGCTTTTGGGGCAGACGTTCGTAAGGATGTTTTGAGTGCAGCGAGTTGTGTATTTTCTGCCATTGTATTGGAAAGAACCCGTTCTCGCGCAGTTTGCCATATCCGAACATCTTGCTGCTCAAGTCGCTTATCTCTATGAACAGGCACAGCTTGTGTGTCAGTTCGGCAGTTATTGCTTTCACGAAGAGAGAGAAGATAGCTTCCTTGTTCTCTACTTCTGGCGCATAAACGCCCTCGCCATATATGTGGCAATGCGAATAGGTAAACGGGGGTAGCAGCAAGTGGTGGTAAGACACTACAGCCAAGAGATGTGCCACAATATGTCCCTGCCCGTCAGTAGCTAACGCCATGTATGGTTTCTGTTTTGGTGTGGCTTCAAGTATCTTGAACAACTCCACACTTTGAAAGAAATCATCGCATATTATGCCGGGCAAATCGGATGCTTTAGTAATCAGAGTAACACTAACCTCTTCTTTCATGTGGCAAAAATAGCAAATCTTTTTTAAAAATCGACTCGTTTTCTGTGCTTTTTCTGCGCATTTGCTTACTTTTGTAGCTATAACAGGAAAAGAACTTATGAAAATAGTAATGATAGGAGCTGGCAATGTGGCAACAAACATTGCTAAAACCCTTGCCAAGATAGGAGAAACGCCAGCGCAGATATGGAGCAGGACACTTGCTTCGGCTGAAGCGCTCGCTGAAACTGTAGGTAGTTGTGCTACAAGCGATTGGAATAGTGTAATGAAGGATGCTGATGTGTATATAGTGTCTGTAAAAGACGACGCAATGCTTGATGTGATTGAACAACTTTGCAGCCGATGCAAGCATGGCGTCTTTGTACATACGGCTGGCACAATGTCGATGAGTCTGTTCATGGGTAAAGCAGAGCATTATGGCGTGCTTTATCCAATGCAGACTTTCTCAAAGCAGAAAGAAGTGAACTTCAGAACCATTCCTTGTTTTGTTGAGGCTTCCGACCAGCAGACGCTTGATATAATAATGGAGTTGGCACGACGTCTCTCCGATAATGTTCGCGAACTTAAGGAGGCTGACCGTAAATGGCTTCACATTGCTGCGGTTTTCTCCTGCAACTTTGCTAATGTGTGCAACACTATGGCTGCAAAGATACTCGAACGTCATGGACTCGATTTTAATGTGATGCTTCCGCTTCTCGATGAGACTGTGGCTAAACTCCATCGATTACATCCGAAAGAAGCGCAGACTGGACCAGCTTCGAGAGGAGACGTTGGTGTAGTTGGCAAGCATCTTGCTTTGCTTGAAGACGACAAGGAATTGAGCGAGGTGTATAGTGTCCTGTCCAATTACATATTGAAGAATAGAGCGTAAATGCTTGTGTTTAACTGTTTTGATTAGAAGAATGATTGACTACAATTTAAAAAAGATACGTGCCGTAATATTTGATGTGGACGGCGTGCTGTCGTGCGATACTGTCACCGTGTCTCCTATAGGCGAACCTCTGCGAACTGCCAACCTGAAGGATGGTTATGCCATACAATATGCCTGTAAGGTAGGTCTGAACGTCTGCATCATTACGGGTGGAAATACCGAGGCGGTACGCAAACGCTATGAGGCGCTTGGAGTGAAGGAACTGTATATGGGTTGTAGCGTGAAGATAAAGACCTATAACGAGTTCAAGGCTAAGTACTCGCTGTCTGATGACGAAGTAATATATGTAGGCGATGATATACCAGATTACGAAGTGATGTCGCTCGTAGGCTGTCCTTGCTGCCCGGCAGACGCAAGCGCAGAAATAAAGTCGGTCAGCAAGTACATCTGTCAGCGTCGAGGCGGTTGTGGAGTAGGTCGCGATATCATTGAGCAAGTGCTCAAGGCTCAAGGAAAATGGATGGCAGAAGGCAGAGCCTTCGGATGGTGATATTTCGGATTGTAACTTTATTTGCGTCTGCTACACTCGGGGCATTCTCCCTTAATGATGAATGATAAGGAGTTGGCTTTGAAACCATCGGGTAGGGCGACGTTCTCTACCGGAATGTCTTTCAGGCAGAAGGTGCGTGCGCACTTTTCGCAATAGAAATGGGCGTGACTTGCCGTATGGTCGTGCGAGTCGTGATGAGAGCACAGCTCATAGTTGAGCGCACCTTTGCCGTCCTCGAAAGCATGCACGATGTCGTGTTCGAGGAAAAGTGTAAGAACGCGGAAGATGCTCGACTTGTCCATAGGCAACAATATCGCCTCCATCGCCGAAAGACACATGGGGCGATGCTCGTTTTGAAGCGTTTTCAGAATGAGAATGCGGTTAGCCGTAGGACGCACACCTTTTTGTTTCAGCAGTTCTTCTGCATTATTGCTGTCTATATTGTTCATATTTGGATATTGCGAGACAAAATGTTCTTGTTATTAGACGCAAAGTTACAATGAAAAGATGTAAATGTGGCAATTAATCATAATTTATTTGTAGGATAGAAATAATTGTTATACATTTGTTTGTAAAATAACAACTTTTAAACTGAAAACGATGGATTTGTCTTTGATCCCTCTAAATATAAAAGGCAGTGGACAGCGTCCATTTGTCATAGCTGGTCCATGTTCGGCAGAGATAGAAGAACAAGTGATGTCAACAGCCCGACAACTCGCTTCGCTTGGTTGTAACGTGTATCGGGCCGGCGTTTGGAAACCTCGCACCAAGCCTGGCGGTTTCGAAGGACACGGCGAGAAGGCTTTGCCGTGGCTGAAGCGTGTGAAGGAAGAGACAGGAATGCTTGTGGCTACAGAGGTTGCTACGCCCGAACATGTGGAGCTTGCTCTTGAATATGGTGTCGATGTCCTTTGGATAGGAGCTCGTACATCTGCCAACCCTTTCGCTGTGCAGGCTATTGCCGATTCGCTTAGTGGCGTTGATATCCCCGTACTTGTGAAGAACCCCGTGAATCCAGACCTCGAATTGTGGATAGGAGCGATGGAACGTCTCAATCAGGCAGGCATCAAGCGCTTGGCTGCCATTCATCGTGGCTTCTCGAGTTACGATAACAAGATTTATCGCAATGCCCCAATGTGGCAGATACCTATTGAATTGCGCCGCCGCATACCGGAGTTGCCGATAATCTGCGACCCAAGTCATATCGGTGGAAGGCGTAATCTTATATCCCCACTTAGCCAGCAGGCTATGGATCTTGGTTTCGACGGCTTGATTGTGGAGACTCATTGCTTTCCGGATGAAGCGTGGAGCGATGCTGCACAGCAAGTCACGCCCGACGAACTCTACCGGATATTGTCGCACCTTACAATACGCGACGGACATATAAATATAGAAGGCATACACGGCTTACGAGAGCAGATAGATGCCCTCGACAATAACCTTATAGAGATTCTTTCCAATCGCATGAACATCTGCCGAAAGATAGGCTGCTATAAGAAAGAGCATAACATGACGGTTCTGCAGGCTAACCGATATAAAGAGATAATAGATAAGCGTGGAGCACAAGGCGACTTGTGTGGTATGGATTCGGATTTCGTTAAGCATATATTCGAACTGATTCACGAAGAGTCGGTACGTCAACAAATGGAAATAATCAACAAGCAATAGTACGCAAAGATGAAGATAATATTGTCAAGTAATTCGCCACGCCGTAGAGAGCTACTCGCCGGTCTTGGCGTTGATTTTGAAGTGAAAGTAATAAAAGGTGTGGACGAATCGTATCCCGACACGCTGCCGTCAAAGGATGTGGCAGAGTATATAGCACGTGAGAAGGCTGCTGCGTATGAAGTGGCAGACGACGAACTCGTGATTACTGCCGACACGGTGGTGATTGTTGGCGACGATATCCTCGGCAAGCCGCATGATGCAGCTGAGGCTCACGCCATGTTGCGTAAGATAAGCGGACGCACACACCATGTCGTTACTGGCGTTTGCATGAAGACCAACCAGGAGCAGCATAGCTTCTCGGTCATGACTGGAGTTACGTTCAAGGAACTGACAGATTCCGAGATCGATTATTACATTGAGCACTATAAGCCATTCGACAAGGCTGGAGCTTACGGTATTCAGGAATGGATAGGATATATCGGCGTTACCGGACTAGAAGGTAGCTATTATAATGTTATGGGTTTTCCCGTTCAGCGCGTGTATGCAGAATTGACAAATCGGTTTAAGATTGTTCAATATTAGTGAAATGTTTCGACTATTTAATATATTTTAGTCTATATATTTCGCCTCTGTTTTATTATTTCAGTAATTTTGCGCTTAATTTATGGCGCAGCTATAAAGGTTGTGCCCGATTTAACGAGTAAATATTAAACATAAACTATTATGTCAGAATCAATAGATATCCGCCAGCTTAACGCTCGGATAGAACAGCAAAGCAGTTTTGTCACCAACTTGGTGACAGGTATGAACCAAGTGATTGTTGGACAGAAACACCTCATCGAGTCGTTGCTTATTTCGCTTCTTAGCGATGGTCACATCCTTTTGGAGGGTGTGCCTGGTTTGGCAAAGACTCTCGCCATAAAAACTCTCTCACAGCTTATCGATGCCGACTACAGCCGCATTCAGTTTACACCCGACTTGCTACCAGCCGACGTTGTAGGTACGCTTATATATTCGCAGAAGGACGAAAACTTCCATGTGAAGAAGGGTCCGGTATTTGCGAACTTCGTACTTGCGGACGAAATCAACCGTGCGCCGGCTAAGGTTCAGAGTGCCTTACTCGAGGCTATGCAGGAGCATCAGGTTACTATTGGCGAGCAGACATTCAAACTTCCTAATCCGTTCCTCGTAATGGCTACGCAGAATCCTATTGAACAGGAGGGTACCTATCAGTTGCCTGAGGCTCAGGTAGACCGTTTCATGCTCAAGGTGGTTATCGGCTATCCTACACTTGAGGAGGAGAAACTCATTATCCGTGAGAATCTGCGTGGTGAGGAGAAGAAGGTGTTGCCAGTAACAACTGCAGCGGAGATTTTGAAGGCTCGCGAGGTGGTTGAAGAGGTATATATCGACGAGAAGATTGAGCAGTATATTGCTGACATAGTCTTCGCTTCACGTTACCCCGAGAAGTACGGTTTGGGCGAACTGAAGGACATGATTACTTTCGGCGGTTCGCCTCGTGCAAGTATCTCGCTTGCAAAGGCTGCACGTGCTTACGCTTTCATCAAGCGTCGCGGCTACGTAGTGCCAGAGGATGTGCGTGCCGTTGCACACGACGTGCTGCGCCATCGCATAGGTCTCTCATACGAGGCTGAGGCAAGCAACATCACAAGTGAGGAGATCGTATCTAAGATAATAAATAAGGTAGAGGTGCCTTAAACATAAGACAATGGAAACGTCAGAGATACTTAAAAAGGTTCGCAAGATAGAAATCAAGACGAAGGGTCTGAGCCAGAACATATTCGCAGGCCAGTACCATTCTGCCTTTAAGGGTAGGGGTATGGCGTTTGCCGAGGTTCGCGAGTATCAGTTTGGCGATGACGTTCGCGACATAGACTGGAATGTCACAGCACGTTTCCGCAAGCCTTACGTGAAAGTGTTTGAGGAGGAGCGCGAACTCACCGTTATGTTGTTGATTGATGTCTCGGGGTCGCTCGATTTCGGCACATGCAAGTGTATGAAGTCGGTGATGGCTACTGAGATTGCTGCTACCATCGCCTTCAGCGCTATGCAAAACAACGACAAGATTGGTGTTGTGTTCTTCTCAGACCGTATAGAGAAGTATATTCCACCGAAGAAGGGACGTAAGCATATCTTGTATATAATACGAGAGATGCTCGACTTCCATCCGCAAAGTACGAAAACGGACATTGGCGAAGCGGTGGCTTACTTCACACGTATGATGAAGCGCCGCACAACCGCTTTCGTCATCAGCGACTTCTATGACAATAAGGACTTCCTGAAGCAGTTCCAGATAGCCAACAGCAAGCACGACCTTATGGCTGTGCAGGTTTACGACCGCTGGGCAAAGCAGTTGCCGGATGTAGGACTTATGAAGGTGCAGGATGCAGAAACGGGTAGCGAGATGTATATCGATACCTCAAGCAAGAAGGTGCGTGCTGCTCATGCTCGCTATTGGACGGAGCGTGAGGCGATACTTCGTGAGACATTCTCTCAAGCAAATGTTGACTGGATGTCTGTGGCTACCGATGAGGATTTCGTGAAAGCGATGATGACTTTGTTCTCATCAAGAAACAGTTAAACAATGAAAAGATTAATAACTCTCATATTGTTCGTGTCGTCACTCACGATGGCTGCCGCACAGCAGGTGGGTGTTGAGGCTAAGATCGACTCTGTGGCGATAATGATTGGCGAACAGGCACATCTTCAACTGACTATCACAGCTCGCCAGGGCGCAAAGATTGTGTATCCGCACTACAAGCGTTCGCAATATCTTGTGCCTGGTGTTGAGGTGCTTGACGATTCGAAGGGCGACACGGCTGTTGTCGACGGCTATTGGAGCGTGAAGAAGATACTTACGCTTACGAGTTTCGACGAACGACTGTATGCCATACCTGGCATCACGGTGAAGGTAGACGGTAAGAGCTACAAGTCGAACCCCGTAGCGCTTAAGGTTATCACTTGCGATGTAGACACTCTCAACATGGACAAGTTCTTCCCACCGAAGTCGGTACAGGACAATCCGTTCCTTTGGTCAGAGTGGACGCCTCTTATTTGGATGACGCTTATCGTGCTGTTACTTATTGCGTTAGGCTCATGGGTTATAGTACGTCTGAAGCAGAACAAACCGATTGTTGCTCGCATACGTATCGTGAAGAAAGTGCCGCCACACAAGAAGGCATTGGACGAGATGAACCGCTTGAAGGGCGAGTCGCATACAGCCGATTATGACCAGAAGGCTTACTATACGCAGCTTACAGATACCCTGCGCCAGTATATACGCGAGCGTTTCGGTTTCAATGCTATGGAGATGACCTCTTCAGAGATTCTCGAAAACCTGCGTAGTGCCGGCGACGAGAAAATGCTTGCAGAGCTAAGCGAGTTGTTCATGACTGCCGACCTTGTGAAGTTTGCGAAATATTCGGCACTTCTCAACGAGAAAGACATGAACCTTCTTAACGCCATTAACTTCATAGACCAGACCAAGCGTGAGGATGCTCCTACAGAAGAGCGTATAGAACCGACACTTAGTGAGGAAGAGGTGCGTACACGCAAGACGCGTGTTGCGCTTAATACGCTTTTGGGCGTTATCGCCGTGGCTGTAGTCGCACTGGCAGGCTATGTGGTTTATCGTGTATGGCTGCTCCTTATGTAAGGGCAGGCTGTTACAGAACGAAAGTAATATACAACAATGGAATTTGTAAATAAAGAATACTTCATACTGCTCACGTTGCTGATACCTTATATAATATGGTATTGGCGCAATCGCAAGCATAGCGAACCTACCATGCGTGTCAGCACCGTGGCTGCATACTACAAGGCGCCCAAGAGCTGGCGACAGCGCATAGTGCACGCCCCTATGGTTCTGCGTTGCCTTGCCTTTGTGATGATTGTGTGCGTCATGGCACGTCCTCAGACTCGCAACTCTTGGGACAACAAGTCGGTAGAAGGCATCGACATCATGCTTGCTATGGACGTCTCGACGTCTATGCTTGCTGAAGACCTGAAGCCAAATCGTCTTGAGGCAGCCAAGAACGTAGCAGCAGAGTTTGTGGCTGGTCGTCCGAACGACAACATCGGTCTTACAATCTTTGCAGGCGAGTCGTTCACACAATGTCCTATGACTACCGACCATGCATCGCTTCTGAATCTGCTCGGATCAGTTCGTACAGACATAGCTGCACGCGGCATCATCTCAGACGGTACAGCCATTGGTATGGGACTTGCAAACGCCGTTTCGCGACTGAAGGAATCGAAGGCAAAGAGCAAGGTCGTAATCCTTCTTACAGACGGTAGCAACAACATGGGCGACATCTCGCCGATGACGAGTGCAGAGATAGCGCAAAGTCTTGGCGTGCGTGTATATACTATTGCGGTAGGAACCAACAAAGTGGCACCTTATCCCGTGCCAGTAGCCGGAGGCGTTCAGTATGTGAATATGCCGGTAGAGATAGACACGAAGACTCTGAGCGAGATTGCGCAGATAACGAATGCCAACTCTTATCGTGCAACAAACAACCGAGAGCTGTCGCAGATATACAAGGACATCGACAAACTCGAGAAGACAAAGATGGACGTTAAGCGTTTCTCTAAGCACTACGAGGCTTATCAGCCCTTTGCCATTGTGGCTCTGCTGCTGCTCATAGCAGAGATTCTGCTACGCTTTACGGTTCTTCGCCGAATACCTTAAGGTTGACGGCGTACGAAATCCGCTACAGATACGGGTTGCAACAACCGTATAGTGTTGTCTTTAGTGGCATAACCTTAGGCTATTGCCAAAATAAAAACTCAAAATTCAAAGTTTTAAAACAATGTTCAGATTTGAGAGCCCCCAATATTTATGGCTGCTATGGCTTGTGGTAGTGCTGGTAGCAGTCAGATACTATAGCCTATGGCGCAGGCAAAAGAAGATAACGCGCATTGGCGACAAAGACCTTGTGCGTCAGCTTATGCCCGATGCCTCGACCATGCGTCGCCGCGTGAAGTTCTGGCTTACGATGGCAGCCGTGGCCGTGCTTGTGGTTGTCATAGCTCGTCCGCAGATGGGCTCAAAGATAAGCAACGAGAAGCGCAACGGCATAGAAACTATCATCTGCCTCGACATCAGTAACTCGATGCTGGCTCAGGACGTAGCGCCATCGCGCTTGGACAAGAGCAAGATGCTTGTAGAGAACCTCGTTGACAACTTCTCTAACGACAAGATTGGTCTTGTTGTGTTTGCTGGCGACGCCTTCGTACAGCTGCCTATCACGAGCGACTATGTGTCGGCAAAGATGTTCCTGCAGGGCATCAGTCCGGCGCTCATCTCCACACAAGGCACAGATATAGCACGCGCCATCTCCGTAGCATCGAGCAGTTTCACGCAGCAGCAGGGTGTAGGCAAGGCGATCATCGTGATAACCGATGGCGAGGACCATGAAGGTGGAGCGTTGGATGCAGCCAAGGAAGCACGCAAGAAAGGCATCAACGTGTTCATCCTCGGCATAGGCAGCACAAAGGGCTCTCCGATACCCGTTGGCGGCGGCGAGTATATCCGCGACAATGCAGGCAACATCGTTATGTCGGCTCTCAACGAGGACATGTGTCGCGACATAGCCCGTGCCGGTAGCGGCACATATATCCATGTAGACAACACCAACGACGCTCAGGAGAAGTTGAACGACGAGCTTTCGAAGCTCCAGAAAGGCGAGACCGAGAGCGTTATCTACAGCGAGTATGCCGAACAGTTCCAGTCGTTCTGCATCGTGTTGCTCGTTCTGCTGATAGTGGAGGCGTGCATCATGGAGAAGAAGAATCCGTTGTTCAAACATTTCAGACTATTCAAGAAATAAACGATATTCAACATGAAGAAGTTTTTAGTTCTTTCAATCTTGATGATTCAGGCATTGGTAGGCTTTGCGCAGACCGACCGCCAGCACATACGCTACGGCAACCGCTGGTTCAAACAGGACAACTATGTGAAGGCTGAGGCAGAATACCGCAAGGCAGTAGACAAGAACCCGTCAAATCCGCAAGCGCTCTACAATCTCGGTTGCGCCTTGCTCATGCAGAAGAAAGATTCGGCAGCCATCCAGCAGTTTGAGAACGCTGGCAAGATAGAGACCGACCCGAAGCGTAAGGCTATGGCATACCACAACATCGGATGGATATGCCAGTCGTTGAAGATGTACGGCGAGGCTGCGGAGGCATACAAGGAGAGTCTGCGCAACAATCCGTCTGACAACGAGACCCGCTACAACCTTGCGCTCTGCATGCGCCAGCAGAAAAAGAACAAGCAGAACAAGGACAAGCAACAGCAAAAGAAGCAGCAGCAGAACAAGGGCGAGAACAAGAGCAAGGAAAAGAAAGAACAAGACAAGAACCAAAAGCAACAGCAGCAGAAGCAGCAGGAAAAGATGAGCAAGGAGAACGCCGAGCAGATGCTTAACGCCGCCATGCAGCAGGAGCAGCAGACACAGCAACGCATAAAGGACGCCATGCGTCAGAACAGATCGCGCAAGTTGCAGAAAAACTGGTAGACCACATAAAAATACATCATTCAGAATGAATAAGAAGATAACCACACTATTACTGACATGTTTTGCGTATGTACTCACGGTATGTGCGCAAAACATTTCTGTTTCTGCCCCTACACACGTTGCTACTGGCGAGAACTTCCGTGTGTCGTACACTATAGCTAATGTGTCGGTAGACGAGTTCCGTTCGGCTTCCATCCCTTCCGGTCTGGAAGTGATAGCTGGTCCGTACACATCGCAGCAGTCGAGCTATCAGATTGTGAACGGACATACCAGCCGCTCGTCGTCGATAACCTATACCTACACGCTCTATGCGGAGAAAGCTGGCTCATACACCATAGGTGCAGCACACGCCAAGGCAGGTGGCAAGACAATAGCCTCGCGGCCATTCCGCATACAGGTGTCGGGCGCCACACGCAACAACGGTTCGTCGGCGCCAAATATGCACGATGACGCCGTTTCGCCGTCGCATAGTTCGGGAGGCAGAATATCTTCTAAAGATCTCTTCGTGAAGGTGACAGCCAACAAGAAGCACGTGCATGAGCAGGAGCCGATATTGCTTACGTACAAGGTATACACCCTCGTAGACCTTACGTCGCTCGATGGCAAGATGCCCGACCTTAAGGGCTTCCACACGCAGGAGATACCTCTGCCGCAGCAGAAGAGCTTCCACATAGAGAAGTTGAACGGTAGAAACTATCGTTGCGTAACGTGGAGCCAATATGTGATGTACCCGCAAATGACTGGCAAGATGACGATACCGAGCCTCACGTTCAAGGGTGTTGTCGTTATGCAAAACCGTAATGTAGACCCGTTCGAGGCGTTCTTCAACGGTGGCTCGGGATATATAGAGGTGAAGCGAAACATCGTAGCGCCGGCTATAGATATACAGGTAGACCCACTGCCGCAGAAGCCTGCCGACTTCTCGGGCGGAGTAGGTCGCTTCTCAATTTCTTCGCAGCTTCTGAGCAACATCGTGAAGGCAGGAACGCCTGTAACGTTGCGTGTTGTGGTGGGTGGCAACGGCAACCTTAAACTCATCAAGCAGCCAGTTGTTACCTTCCCGAAGGACTTCGATAAGTACGACCCGAAGGTGACCGACAAGACCAAGCTCACAACGAACGGCTTGGAAGGCAACATGGTGTACGACTTTCTTGTGGTGCCGCGCAACCAGGGCAACTATACCATTCCGGCTGTGTCGCTCACATACTACGACACGGCAAGCAATCAGTACAAGACGGTGAAGACGTCGCCGCTCACCATCAAGGTAGAGCCAGGCGATGGCAAGGGTACGTCAGTAACAGACTATTCTGAGGCGCAGCCGACCGATATAAGGCCTATAAAGCAGGGCATGTACGACACGATTGATACCGCGCACCTTTTCTTTGGATCTGTGGGTTTCTGGTTGTGGCTGATTGTGCCGTTCGTCGTGTTTGTAGCACTTGTGGTTATCTTCCACAAGAAGGCTGTGGAGAACGCCGACATCATAGGCAAGCGCGGCAAACGTGCCAACAAGGTGGCTACGAAACGCCTTAAGACCGCTTACAAGTTGCTCACGGCAGGCAAGCAGAATGAGTTCTATGACGAGGTGCTGCGTGCGCTTTGGGGCTATGTGGGCGACAAACTGAACATGCCGGTAGAGAAACTCTCGCGTGAGAACATCAGCGAGCAACTTGCTACACGTAGCATAGGCGAAGATATTATAGGCAAGTTCCTCTCGGCTCTCGACGAGTGCGAGTACGAACGCTACGCTCCGGGCAGTGCAGAGGGAAATATGACAAAGACATACGATAGTGCTATGGTAGCTATTACGGAGATTGATGGAGTCTTGCGTGGCAAGACAGCAAAGAAAAGTGGCAATGTGGCGAGATTAATATTGCTGTTTATGGCGATGAGTTTCGGCTTTGGAGCGATAAGTGCAAATGCCGCTGACAATGCCTCTAATGAGCAGCAGACAAGCAGTAACGGCACAGTAGCCATCACGACATCCCAGCATGGTAAGCGTGGCGCTGCCATAGCAGCCACTGCTTATGCCAAGGGCGACTATCAGCAGGCTGCGGCTTGCTATACCGAACTGCTGAAGGCAGGCGAGAGCGCGGAACTGTACTACAATCTCGGCAACTGCGAGTATCGTTTGGGCAACATCACGCAGTCGATTATAGCCTACGAGCGTGCGCTGCGACTTAACCCTGGCGACAGCGACGTGCGCTACAATCTACAGTTCCTGCGTGGCAAGACCATCGACAAGGTGGTGCCGGTAGACGAGATGTTCTTCGTGACGTGGTATCACTCGCTGCAGAATGTGTTGAGCATCGACACATGGGCTACGATGGCTGTTGTGGCTTTCGTGGTGTCGCTGGTGCTTATGCTTGCATACCTCTTCGGTAGCAACATCGTTCTGCGTAAGGTGGGCTTCTTCGCAGGCTCTGCACTTTTCGTGCTGTTCCTTGTGAGCGTTCTGTTCGCCTACCAGCGCAAGGCTGCGCTTTCGGAGCATAGCGTAGCCATAGTGCTTTCGCCGACGCTCAACGTGAAGGCAACACCGTCGGAGAGCAGTTCGGACGCCTTCGTGATACACGAGGGTACGCGTCTGACCATCACCGACCGTTCGATGAACGCCTGGTATGGCGTGCGTCTTGACGACGGCAAGGAGGGCTGGCTGCCCAAGAACTCGGTAGAGGTGATATAAGTTCTCCTACGTTCCTCCACGTCGTGGGCTAAGGAAGAGACGATTCAAGTTTGTGGTTTACTTTCAAATTATAAAAATGAATATCGACACGCTTTTAGGATATGATCAGGTACTGTTGTTGGCGCTGAACGGCAGCGACTCGCAGTTTATGGACGGACTGATGATGGCCCTGACATCGGGTCTGACTTGGATTCCGTTGTACATAGCCTTGCTGTATCTTGTGATAAAGAATAGCGAGACGATGGGACAGATAGCGCTGATAGTGGCTTGTGCCGCGTTGTGCGTTCTGTTTGCCGACGGTTTGGCAGACGGCATCGTTAAGCCGGGTGTGGCGCGTTTTCGCCCGTGCAACGACCCTTTGCTGCGAGGCGTTGTACAGACTGTGGACGGCTACTGCGCCAATGGTCTGTACGGCTTCTTCTCGGCGCATGCGTCAAATACGTTCTCGATAGCCGTGTTCTTCAGTCTGCTTGTGAGAAGTGGCATACTGAGTACGGGCTTGCTTTTGTGGTCGCTTGTATGCTGTTACACCCGTATGTATCTGGGCGTACACTATCCGTTTGATGTGCTCGTAGGACTGTTGTGGGGTGGCACGGTAGGCTGTGCTGTCTATCTTCTCTACTATAAGTTCAGGGCGAAGATGTCGCAGTCGAAGTGTTTCGTTTCTACACAGTATACTTCAACGGGCTTCAGCACGGACGACATAGACATCGTGATGCTTGTGCTTGTGGCTACTCTCATCTACACCGTGCTGCGTGGTGTACTGCATTGATAGTGAATTGCCTCTATGATAGAATAATATTCCGTCATAGAGGCAATTTTATTCCATCACTGCTGGAGCCTTATTCCAGACCTACCGGAATTCGTTCATATTTTTAGTTAAAATAATTGATTGCTAAGATTAGTATATCAGAATTTATAATTACCTTTGTAGATTAAGATGAAGCCCCGTGTGGCAAATACAACAAAACGATTATGGAGACAAAACACATACATATCAAGGATTATAACTATGCGTTGCCTGACGAGCGTATCGCTAAGTTCCCGTTGGCGCAGCGTGACAGAAGCAAGCTGTTGCTGTATAAGCATGGCGAGGTGTCGGAGGACGTGTTCTGCAACATTGCGGATCATCTGCCCAAGGGCGCTTTGATGGTGTTCAACAATACGCGTGTCATTCAGGCGCGTATGCATTTCCGCAAGGCTACGGGAGCGTTGATAGAGGTATTCTTGCTCGAGCCTTATGCTCCGGCAGACTACGAGCAGATGTTTCAGACCAAGGGCGAATGCGAATGGCTCTGCATGATTGGCAATCTAAAGAAGTGGAAGGGCGAGACACTTGAGCGCACGTTCGATGTGAACGGCGAGGCTGTTACTCTGAAGGCTGAGCGCCTTGAGGATGTGGGCAAGAGCTACAGAGTGCGCTTCGTGTGGGACAATGCGGAGGTGTCGTTAGCCGAACTGCTCGACGCTGTGGGCGAGTTGCCTATTCCGCCGTACTTGAACCGCGAGACGCAGGAGAGCGACAAGACGACATATCAGACCGTCTACTCGAAGGTAAAGGGATCGGTGGCTGCTCCGACAGCAGGTCTGCACTTTACGCCGGAGGTGCTGGCGGCTATTGACCGCAAGGGTATCGACCGCGAAGAGCTGACGCTGCATGTGGGTGCGGGTACGTTCAAGCCGGTGAAGTCGGAGGAGATTCAAGACCACGAGATGCATACCGAGTATGTGTGTGTGCATAGAGAGACGCTCGAAAAGCTGATAAAGCATGGAGCAGAGGCTATAGCTGTGGGCACGACGAGTGTGCGCACGTTGGAAAGTCTTTACTACATGGGCGTGAAACTGGAACAGAACATGGATCTCTCAGAGGAGGAACTGCACGTGGACCAGTGGGAACCGTACGAGAACGAGGCTGCGAAGGGTGTGACACCGATGAAGGCTTTGGAGAACATCGTGGCTTATCTGGACAAACACGGGCTGAGCGCTCTGCACTCGAGCACACAGATTATCATTGCGCCGGGCTATGAGTATAAGATTGTGAAGATGCTCGTGACTAACTTTCATCAGCCGCAAAGCACGTTGCTGTTGTTGGTGAGCGCATTTCTGCACGGCGACTGGCATAAGGTGTACGACTATGCGCTGGCGCACGATTTCAGATTCTTGAGCTATGGTGATAGTTCGCTGCTGATACCTTAGTTAAATGTAAAAGAGTAAAGAAGAAAAGTAAAATGAAGATAGGAGATAAAGTACAATTCTTGAGTGATATCGGCGGCGGACGCATAGCCGGTTTTCAAGGTAAAGATATAGCGCTGGTGGAGGATGAAGACGGTTTTCAGATTCCGACGCCAGTGACGGACCTTGTAGTGATGAGCAGTAGCGACGACTACTCGATATCGAAGTCGATACAGAAGAAGAGTGGGGCGGAGGAGCCGACGGCAACTGATCCCGATACGTTCAACATGTCGGTGAAGGCGAAGATAAACCAGATGGACGAAGACGTGCTGGAGGATGAAGACGAGTATGACGCTGCGGACAGAGAAATCACGTACAAGGCGAAAGTGGAGGAGCGCAAGGGCGGTAACGTGCTGAACGTGTACTATGCGTTTGTGCCGGAGGATGTGAAAAACTTCTCTAAGACAAGTTTCGCTTGCTATCTCGTTAACGACAGCAACTACTACGTTCACTATCTGTACATGAGCGTAGAGGGCGGCACATACACGTTGCGCGGCGAGGGAGAACTGGAGCCGAACACGAAGATGTATGTGGAGAGTTTCGCACTCGATGAGTTGAACGAGATTGACCGCGTGCGTTTCCAGTTGCTCTCTTTCAAGCGCGACAAGGAGTTTGTGGCAAAGCCGGTTTGCGACGTGCAGTTCCGCATCGACAAGGTGAAGTTCTATAAACTGCATACATTCCAGAAGAACGACTTCTTTGAGACGCCTGCGTTGCTGTACCCCGTAGTGAAGAACGACGGCGTAGCGCAGCTGAAGCCCGTTGATGCAGAACAGCTGATATACGTGGACGATGAGAAGGAGGAGAAGAAGGCTGCTGACAAAGCTGGCGAACTGCCGAAAAGCGCTATGGAGAAGTTGAAGAAAAGTAGTCTGAACACTTCAGCTACTCATCGTAATAGTCGCGCCAATGGCGATGACATCCT
Organism: Leyella stercorea; assembly: GCF_019052365.1. GTDB lineage: Bacteria > Bacteroidota > Bacteroidia > Bacteroidales > Bacteroidaceae > Prevotella. Next base: position 16,723 of record NZ_JAHQUY010000006.1, on the reverse strand, counting down.
TGTTGTAGATCTTCATGCCGACGAACTGCTGGAGACAACTGCAGGTATGGGCTCTGCAGATATCCTCAACTATCAGCTCGACTACTTCCGTCGTACGCTAGAGGAGAACAAACACAACAAAGGCAAGCGTATCGTGTTCATACATGGTAAGGGCGAAGGCGTGCTACGCCATGCTCTCGTGAACGAACTGAGATATAGATATAAGAACTATAGATACCAGGACGCTTCGTTCCAGGAGTATGGATATGGAGCGACACAGGTAACGATACGATAAAAGTAAAAGAGTAAAAAGTAGGAGGTGTGGGCATTTTGCCCATACCACGCAGCCACAAAACTTTTAAAAGTAAAAGATAAAAAAGGCTTTTATGAATTACGGATATATAACTGTTGCTTCGGCGATACCTCAGGTGAGGGTAGCCGATGTAGACTACAACGTAGAGCAGATAGAACGCTTTGTTGTAGACGCAGACAAGCGCGGCGTGGAGATATTGGTGTTCCCCGAACTGTCGGTTACGGGCTACTCGTGTCAGGACCTCTTTGCACAACAGACTTTGCTTGATCGTGTGGAGAAGAAGATTGCCGACATGCTTGAGGCTACAGAGCGATGCGATGTGATAAGCGTTGTTGGCGCGCCGATATGCATTGGCGGCGGAGTGTACAACTGCGCCGTGGTATGCCAGCACGGCAAGGTGCTGGGCATTGTGCCAAAGCGCTTTCTGCCCAACTACGGCGAGTTCTACGAGAAGCGATGGTTCGCCTCGTCGGACGACCTTACAGAATCGGTTGTGATTGGCTACGCCGGCAGTTGGGTGAGCGTGAGTGGCGAAGAAACGTTGTTCAAGACGGCACGCGGCGTGAAGTTCGGCATAGAACTATGCGAGGATGTATGGTCGCCATTGCCCCCGTCGACCGACCTCGTGCTGTCGGGAGCCGATATTATACTTAACCTCTCGGCATCAGACGACCTCATCGGCAAGAACGCCTATCTTAAGAGTCTGCTTGCACAGCAGAGTGCCCGACTGATATGCGGCTACGTATATAGTTCATGCGGCTTCGGCGAGAGCACGCAAGACGTGGTTTATGGCGGCAATGCGTTCGTCTATGAGAACGGCGCCCTGATGGCAGAGTCGGAGCGCTTCTCGTTGGAAGAACAGCTCGTGGTGAGCCAGATAGACGTGGACAAACTTCGCACAGAGCGCAGAAGAAACACCTCGTTCGTACATGCCCAGTGTGGACATAAAGCCAGAGTGTTCGATGCAGACGAAACAGACGAAAGAAGATTCGAGCTGCTTCGCCATGTCGATTCGCATCCATTCATACCAGAGAACGACGACATGTACGCTTCGTGTGACGAGATATTCAGTATTCAGGTGTGCGGTTTGGCAAAACGCTTGGTACACACCCATTGCAAGTGTGTCGTGATTGGCATCAGTGGCGGTCTTGACTCTACACTCGCCCTGCTCGTCTGCGTTAAGACCTTCGACAAGTTGGGCTACGATCGCAAGGGCATTGTGGGCGTCACGATGCCGGGCTTCGGTACCACAGACCGCACATACAACAACGCCATGACCCTTATGAAGGGTTTGGACATAACTATACGTGAGGTAAGCATTCGCAAGAGCGTTACGCAGCACTTTGAGGATATTGGTCACGACATAAACGTACACGACGTGACGTACGAGAACGGACAGGCAAGAGAGCGCACGCAGATACTCATGGATCTCAGCAACGAGTTGGGCGGCATGGTTATCGGTACGGGCGACTTGAGCGAACTGGCGCTCGGATGGGCTACATACAACGGAGATCACATGTCGATGTATGGCGTGAACGCGAGCATACCGAAGACCCTCATACGCTATCTCGTGAGCCATGTGGCAGAGAACAGCGTAGACGAGCAGTCGAGAACAACCCTGCTCGACATCATCGACACGCCTATCTCGCCCGAGCTGATACCTGCCGACGAGCATGGCAACATAAAGCAGAAGACAGAAGACTTGGTTGGTCCGTACGAATTGCACGACTTCTTCATTTACAACTTCATGCGCTTCGGTTTCAGTCCGGCAAAGATATACATGCTTGCACGCCATGCGTTCAGCAAAGACCTCTATTCGGACGAAGTGATAAAGCATTGGCTGAAGACCTTCGTTAGACGATTCTTCAACCAGCAGTTCAAGCGCTCGTGTCTGCCCGACGGTCCGAAGGTGGGCAGCGTGAGCTTGAGTCCGCGCGGCGACTGGCGTATGCCCACCGACGCATCAAGCGCGCTTTGGCTGGCAGAATGTGAAAACCTCTAAATGTAAACAATGACAGAACAATTCAGATATACCGACGAGCGGTTTGCCGACATACAGATGCTACGCTACCGCCTCGACGGTTTTGAGGCGCTGACCCTGCGTCAGAAGCTATACATATACTACCTCGCCAAGGCAACGCTCTGCGGACGCGACATAACAACCGACCAGTTCGGACGCTACAATCTGCGCATACGCAAAGTGCTCGAAGCTATATACGAACGCTACGAAGGCGACCGCACGACGGTAGAGTACAAGGCGTTGGAGACATACCTTAAGCGAGTGTGGTTCTCGAACGGCATACACCACCATTACGGCTGCGAGAAGTTTGTTCCAGCTTTTACTGAGGAATACTTCAGACAGGTTGTGGACTGTTGCGGTTGCGAAGACGAGAATATCGATGAGCTTTGCAAGGTGATATTCGACCCTACTATTCAGCCAAAGCGTGTAAACCAGAAAGCCGGTGACGATCTCGTGCAGACATCTGCATGTAATTATTACGAGGGAGTGACACAGCAGGAAGCGGAAGACTTCTACGAGGCCATGCGCGACGAGAACGACCCAATGCCGATATCATACGGACTCAACACAACGCTCCGCAAGACAGCTGACGGCATGCTGAAGGAAGATGTGTGGCACGAAGGCGGACTCTATGGCGATGCGATAAAGCATATCATTTACTGGCTCGAGAAAGCGGCGGAAGTGGCAGAGAACGAGCTTCAAGCGAAGATAATCGGTATGCTCGTAGACTACTACAGAACAGGCGACCTCCGCAAGTTCGACGCCTATTCAATAGAATGGCTGAAAGAGCACGAAGGACGCATTGACTTTATCAACGGCTTCATAGAAGTGTATGGCGACCCACTCGGCATGAAGGCATCGTGGGAAGGCATCGTGACGTACAAGGACATGGTGGCAACGCAACGCACGCAGACCATCAGCAAGAATGCACAATGGTTTGAAGACCACTCGCCCGTAGACCCTCGCTTCCGAAAGCCGCAGGTTGTCGGCGTGACGGCTAACGTGGTATGCTCGGCGATGCTCGGCGGCGACGAATATCCGTCTACGGCGATAGGCATCAATTTGCCCAATGCCGACTGGATAAGAGCGCGCTACGGTTCGAAGAGTATAACGATAGGCAATCTGACACACGCATATAATCAGGCGGCTAAAGGCAATGGTTTCCTGCAGGAGTTCGTAGCCGACGAAGCGACACGCGCCTTGATTGAGAAATATGGTGACGTATGTGACGACCTGCATACCGACCTGCACGAATGTCTCGGACACGGATCGGGACAACTGCTCGCAGGAGTGTCGGCAGACGCACTCGGTTCGTACGGCAGCACGATAGAAGAAGCACGCGCCGATTTGTTCGGCCTGTACTACATAGCTGATGCAAAGCTCGTAGAACTGGGTCTCGTGCCCGATGCAGAAGCATACAAGTCGCAGTACTACACATACATGATGAACGGTCTGCTTACTCAGCTCACTCGCATCCAGCCAGGGAACGAGATTGAGGAAGCGCACATGCGCAACAGAGCTCTCATAGCCCGTTGGACGCTGGAGCACTATCCGTCGGCAGTAAGACTCGTGAAACATGAGGAGAAAACCTACGTGGAAGTGAGCGACTACGAGCAGTTGCGTGAGGCGTTCGCCAAACTGCTTGCAGAAATCCAGCGCATAAAGAGCGAAGGCGACTTCGAGGCTGCAAAGCAACTCGTAGAGCGTTACGCAATACACGTAGAGCCGAAGTTGCACGAAGAACTTCTGGCACGCTACAAGTCGCTCGGCATAGCGCCGTACAAGGGGTTCCTGAACCCGAAGATGAAGCTCGTGAGCGACAGCGAAGGCAACGCTACCGATGTGCGCCTCGACTATACAGAAGCCTACGACGAGCAGATGCTGCGCTACTCGAAAGAGTATGGCTATCTTTAGTTATATATAATATAATGTGTGACATGGAAACATCCGAACAGGTAAAACAGATTAAGCGTTCTTTTCGTCTGTATATGAACGGCGTAACGTCGACTTCGATGCGACAGAAAGGACTCGACTATAAGATAAATTGGGGAGTGTCGCAGATGGATTTGCGACACATGGCAGAGCAGTACGGCAAGGACAAGGCACTTGCTGCGGCTCTGTGGCAGGAGAATATACGCGAGTGCAAGATACTGGCTACGCTCATCATGCCCGCTGCCGACTTTACGGCAAGCGAGGCGATGGAGTGGGCTGCTACGTTGTCGACAGTAGAGATGGCAGAGACGGCTGTATTCAATCTTTTCCAGCACATGACGGAGGCAGAACAGTTCTCGCTGATGCTGCTTGCGAACGAAGATAAGCTGGTGCGCATCTGTGCTTACAACCTCGTATGCCGTCTGTTGAAGCGCAATAACGAATGTACACCGCAACTGTATGCTGCGCTGTTCAAGAAAGCCGCAATCGACCTTAAAAGTGCCGACCGCCAACTGCTTCATCCGCTCGTCAAATGTCTCGATTATGTTTCGTCTACTGATACAGAACAGGCTAAAGAGGCTACACAATTGTTGAAAGAGGCAGGATTTGGCGCTTTTTAGTGTTTCTTTTTGGTCACTTTCCCAAAATAATGTAACTTTGCATATTGATGGAAAACGATAAAAAAGCGGCAGCACGCGCTGCGCTGACCAAATACATAGAAGAGAACAACTGTAGGAAGACTACGGAGAGGTTCGCGCTCCTCGATACGATATACGATATTGAAGGACTTTTCACTATGGAAGAGCTTGCGGAGCGTATGGCGGTGCAGAACTTCCATGTGAGCAGAGCCACGCTCTACAACTCGCTCAATCTGTTTGTTAAGTTGTGTCTTGTGGTAAGACATAGGTTTCAGGCAGAGACAAAGTACGAAGCATGCTGCGACACGTCCAACCATTGCTACCAGACATGCACGGTATGTGGCAAAGTGGTTGAGCTGGACGTGCCGGAAGTGGCAAAAGCGCTCGAAAGCGTGCGCCTGAAACGTTTCCGCAAAGAATACTACTCTGTGTATTTTTACGGAGTATGTCAGACGTGCCAGACACGAAGCAAACGCAAGAAGAACAACTTAAAAGGAACGAAGAAATCAAATATTGATAAAAATGAATAAAGGTAAAGTTGATGTCCTGCTCGGATTGCAGTGGGGCGATGAAGGCAAGGGTAAGGTAGTAGACGTACTGACCCCTAAGTATGATATTATCGCACGTTTCCAGGGTGGTCCGAACGCTGGTCATACCCTCGAGTTTGAAGGTCAGAAGTATGTCCTCCGTAGCATCCCGTCTGGTATTTTCCAGGGTGGCAAGGTGAACATTATCGGCAATGGCGTGGTTCTCGCTCCCGACCTTTTCATGAATGAGGCGAAGGACTTGGAGAAGAGTGGTCACGACCTGAAGAGTCGTCTGCACATCTCTAAGAAGGCACACCTCATCATGCCTACACACCGTGTGCTCGATGCCGCTATCGAGGCTTCGAAGGGCAAGAATAAGGTGGGAACAACCGGTAAGGGCATTGGTCCGACATACACAGATAAGGTTTCGCGCAACGGCTTGCGTGTTGGCGATATCCTCGACAATTTCCAGGAGAAGTATGAGGCTCACAAGGCTGCTCACCTGAAGCAGATTGCAGCACTCGGCTATACCGACTTCGACATCACTGAGTTGGAGAAGGTTTGGATGGAAGGCATCGAGTATCTCAAGCAGTTCCAGATTGTGGACAGCGAGCACGAGATCAACAAGATTCTGCGCTCGGGCAAGGACATCCTCTGCGAGGGTGCTCAGGGCACAATGCTCGACGTAGACTTCGGTTCTTATCCTTTCGTTACTTCTTCTAACACTATCTGCGCAGGTGCTTGCATCGGCTTGGGTGTCGGCCCGAACCGCATCGGCAACGTATACGGCATCATGAAGGCTTACTGCACACGTGTTGGTTCAGGTCCGTTCCCGACAGAACTTTTTGACGAGACAGGCGCAAAGATTCGCGACCTCGGTCACGAGTATGGCGCTGTTACCGGTCGTGAGCGTCGTTGTGGATGGTGCGACCTCGTTCAGCTTAAGTATTCTGTCATGATCAACGGCGTAACAGAGCTTATCATGATGAAGAGCGACGTGCTCGACAGCTTCCCCGTTGTCAAGGCTTGCGTAGCATACGAGTTGCCCGACGGTACACAGACCACCGACCTGCCTTATGAGCTCTACGACGCTAAACCGGTGTACAAGGAGTTCAAGGGATGGAACACGGATATGACAAAGTTCACATCTGAAGATCAGTTCCCGCAGGAGTTCAACGACTATGTGAAGTTCCTCGAGGAGTATCTTGAGACTCCTATCCGCATCATCTCTATCGGTCCGGACCGCGCACAGACTATCGTAAGAAAGTAAAAAAATAACTGAACTAAAGAAGTTAAAGTTGCAGCAAGTAGCTTTAACTTCTTTAGCTTTTTTAATTCAATAACTCTAAATTATTAATGGCAAAACCAAGTATACCCAAGGGTACACGCGACTTCTCGCCGGTTGAGATGGCGAAGCGCAACTATATATTCGACACAATTCGCAGCGTTTACGCTCTCTACGGCTTCCAGCAGATAGAGACTCCGGCAATGGAGACATTGCAGACTCTCATGGGCAAGTATGGCGAAGAGGGTGACAAACTTCTCTTTAAGGTTCTTAATTCGGGCGACTGCCTTGCAAAGATTGACGACGAGGAACTGCTCGGCCGCAACTCGCTGCATCTCGCTTCGAAGCTTTGCGAGAAGGGCTTGCGCTACGACCTTACCGTGCCGTTTGCGCGCTACGTCGTACAGCACCGCGAGGATATTCAGCTTCCGTTCAAACGCTACCAGATTCAGCCGGTATGGCGTGCCGACCGTCCGCAGAAGGGCCGCTATCGCGAGTTCTATCAGTGTGACGCCGACGTTGTAGGTTCCGACTCGCTGCTCAACGAGGTGGAGCTGATGCAGATTGTAGACACCGTGTTTACAAAGTTCGGCATCCGTGTGGCTATCAAGATTAACAACCGCAAGATTCTTACCGGTATTGCTGAGGTGATAGGCGAGGCTGAGAAGATTGTTGACATCACGGTAGCTATCGACAAGCTTGACAAGATTGGCATCGACAACGTGAATGAGGAACTTCGTCGTGTTGGCATATCGGAGGACGCTATCGAGAAACTGCAGCCGATAATCGCTCTTGCTGGTACTAACGACGAGAAACTCGCTACTATCGCAGAGGTTCTCGCTGGTTCGGAGGTTGGCTTGAAGGGCGTTGAGGAGACACGCTTCATCCTCGACACGCTGAAGACTTGCGGTTTGCACAATCAGATTGACCTCGACCTCACACTTGCACGCGGTCTGAACTACTATACCGGTGCTATTTTTGAGGTGAAGGCTCTCGACTACGCAATCGGTTCTATCACAGGTGGCGGTCGCTACGACAATCTTACCGGCATCTTCGGACTTCCTGGTCTTAGCGGTGTAGGCATCTCGTTTGGTGCCGACCGTATCTACGATGTGCTTGGCGGTCTTGACCTTTATCCGAAGGAAGCGGTGAACGGCACACAGCTGCTCTTCATCAACTTCGGCGAGAAGGAGAGCGCTTACTGTCTGCCGGTTCTGCGTCAGTGTCGCGAGGCTGGCATACGCACAGAGATTTATCCGGACAGCGTGAAGATGAAGAAGCAGATGGCTTATGCCAACGCTAAGCAGGTGCCGTTCGTGGCGCTTGCTGGCGAGTCGGAGATTGCGGAGTGCAAGCTCACATTGAAGAATATGACTACCGGCGAGCAGACTCTCGTAACTCCGGAGGAGCTGATAGCTGCAGTTAAGGCATAACATACATAGTATATAAGATACATATATATATAAAAAGAGGTGTTTCAAGACTTACGCTTTGTGGTTTTGAAACACCTCTTTTTGTGTTGTAGCGTTCGCAATCCGAACAGACCCCGTCCGCAATCCGATTAGATTCCGTCCGCGATCCGATCAGGTTCCGTCCGCTGCACGATGACTTTTACTGAGCCTTTACATTCTGTTCTTTTGGTCTTTGTTCGTTTCCGTGTCGCGATATTTGTTGTAAATATAAACCAATAGTATTCATGTCGATAGATAATAAACAAGAACAAATGGAGAAAAGTGATTTTGTGCCAAGAAAACAGCCGCTTTTGTTGTGTCATGTTATTAAAAAACCTTAACTTTGCATCCGATTTATAACAACATTTAGGTTTAAAAGGTTTTCAGGTATTATGATGATTAGACAGTTGGCAATCCTTTTCGGTTGCCTTGCCTTGGGTGAGCTTATCATCTATCTCACTCACATTCCGCTTCCGTCAAGCATTCTCGGAATGTTGCTTTTGACTTTGCTTCTGAAGTTGAAGGTGATACGACTTGAGTGGGTGCGCAGCATTTCAGATTTTCTTGTGGGTAACATTGGCTTCTTTTTCGTTCCGCCAGGAGTAGCCATCATGCTCTATTTTGACATTATCAAGGCTCAGCTGCTGCCAATCGTCGTGTCAACGGTGGCGTCAACCATTCTTGTGTTGGCTGTTACGGGTTGGGTACATCAGTTTTACGGTAAAGCAAAAGACAAATTGAAAGGATAAGGATATGGAATATTTCTCAAATGAGTTTTTTCTCATAGCGCTCACATTCGGCACTTATTTTCTTGGTAAGCTGCTGCGTCGCTGGACTGGCTGGGTTGTGATGAACCCGATTCTTGTGTCGATATGCTGCCTTATAGTGTTCTTGAAGGTAACAGGCGTGAGCTATGATACGTATAATCAGAGTGGAAAAATGATTGAGTTCTGGCTGCGTCCGGCTGTTGTGGCGCTTGGTGTGCCTCTCTATATGCAGCTCTCTACGATAAAGAAGCAGCTCACGCCGATACTTCTTTGCGAGTTTATCGGATGCGTAGTAGGTATCGTGTCTGTAGTATATATCGCTAAAGCTATGGGAGCGTCGCGCGAGGTGATACTCTCGCTTGCGTCAAAATCGGTTACGACGCCTATTGCGATGGAGGTAACAAAGAGTATAGGCGGTATTCCTCCGCTTACGGCTGCTGTAGTGGTTTGCGTAGGTTTGATGTGTGCTGTGTGCGGCTATCGCACTATGGGCTTTGCGCGTGTAAAGTCGCCTGTAGCGCAAGGTCTTTCGATGGGTACTGCAGCTCATGCCGTGGGAACGGCTACGGCGATGGAGAAGAGTCCGGTACACGGAGCATACGCCAGTCTTGGACTGACGCTTAACGGCATTCTTACATCGCTGCTCACGCCGTCTATCATCCCGTTATTGGGTGTGTAGGACGTTTGTGATATATTAAAATAAGAAGCATAAAATAACAAGGTGCGAGCATTTCTGCCCGCACCTTGTTTGTTGCTATAGGGCTGTTCGTGTGAGCGCTATAGTGTTACTCGTGATGGTAGCTCTCGCCCTTGATGATAGTGCAGGCGCGATACAGCTGCTCGGTGAATATCAGTCGCACCATCTGATGCGAGAATGTCATTCGCGAGAGCGAAATCTTCTCGTCTGAGCGCTTGTAGACGGCGTCGGAGAAACCGTAAGGTCCGCCTATGACGAAAACAAGTCGGCGGGCAGTCTGCTGCTTTTTCTGAAGCCATGCGCCCATCTCCATACTGGTGCGCTCCGCTCCGTGCTCGTCGAGCAATACTACGGTGTCTGAAGGCTGTATGAGTCGCAGTATCTGTTCGCCTTCAGCCTGCTTCTGCTGGTCCTCGCTGAGGTTCTTCGTGTTCTTCAGGGCAGGGATGGTGGTTATGCTGAAAGGCATGTAGTGCGAGATGCGCTCCGTGTAGTCCTTGATGCCGTTGATGTAGAGCTTGTCGTTGGTCTTGCCGACAAGTATCAGCTCAGTCTTCATACTCCTCCTTTCTCTTGGGGTTCATAGGAAACCAGTCCTTCTTCACGCGTTGCTTCTGCTCGAACAACTCGCCGATGCTCCACAGGCAAGAGGCTCCCAATACTCCGAGAATCGAAGAGGCTATGACGTTGGCTGTGAGCATCGATCCTACGATGAATGCAATGCCTGCAAGAAGGAAAATCCACCAAAGGCGGACACCGAAATAGTATTCCACTTTAATGACAATGGGGTGGAACAGTCCGATAACCAAGAACGTGCTGATAGCTATCGAAAGTCCGGTAAAATGTATATTCTCCATATTAATTATACGTGTTTTGATGCAAAATTATAAAAATTATTGAAGATGTGCGTGTTGTATGACAAAAAAGCATCAAAAATATTTTGCTGGTCGGCTAAAAATAGGTAACTTTGCACCCACTTAAAAGAATTAGCTTATCAAAAATAGTTTAATGAAGAATGACAAAATGAAAAACCAGTACCGCGTGAATGAGCAAATTCGCGTTCGGGAAGTACGTGTAGTAAGTGAAGGTGGTTCAACCGTTATGGCGACTCGTAGCGCTCTTGAGATGGCGCGCGAACAAGGCGTGGATCTCGTGGAGATCTCTCCTAACGCACAACCTCCTGTTTGTCGACTCATTGACTACAGCAAATTCCTCTATCAGCAGAAGAAACATGCTAAAGAGATGAAAGCTAAGCAGGCTAAGGTTGAAATCAAGGAGATTCGTTTCGGACCGCAGACCGACGAACACGACTACAACTTTAAGTTGAAGCACGCTCAGGAGTTCCTCACAGAAGGCAACAAGGTTCGTGCTTACGTTTTCTTCCGTGGTCGTTCAATCCTCTTCAAGGAGCAGGGTGAGGTGCTTTTGCTGCGCTTCGCTAATGATCTTGAGGAATATGCAAAGGTAGAGCAGCTTCCGAAGCTCGACGGAAAGAAGATGTTCCTTTATCTCGCTCCGAAGAAGGCTGGCGTTGTCAAGAAGAGTCAGCAGAAGATGGACCGCGAGAAGCGTGAGGCTGAAGCTCGTTCTGCTAAGGATGCAGAGAACGGAGTAGAGGAGATGCCGACAAACGGCGGACTTCTTGCTAACGCAAAAGTAAGCGCAGAGGCTCTCAAGGCTCTCAAAGGCGAGGAATAAGCAATAAGAAGACAACATGATAAATGTGCGTAACGCCTTGGTATATGCGTTGCCACATATAATAAATAACAATTTTAAATTAATAAAAAATGCCAAAAGTAAAGACTAACTCCGGTGCAAAGAAGAGATTCCGCTTTACCGGTACAGGTAAGATCAAGCGTCATCACGCTTATCACAGTCACATTCTGACTAAGAAGACAAAGAAGCAGAAGAGAAATCTGGTTCATCAGACAATCGTAGACAACAGCAACCTCAAGCAGGTTCGTGATTTGCTCTGCCTCCGTTAATTTTATTAGTCAAAACATTTAAAGGAAAGAAAAACTATGCCAAGATCAGTCAATCATGTTGCTTCAAAAGCAAAGAGAACAAGAATCCTGAAGCTCACCAAGGGTTACTATGGTGCAAGAAAGAATGTTTGGACAGTAGCGAAGAACACTTGGGAGAAGGGCCTCACATACGCATACCGCGATCGTCGTAACAAGAAGCGCACATTCCGCGCATTGTGGATCCAGCGTATCAATGCTGCTGCTCGTCTCGAGAATATGAGCTACTCTACACTTATGGGTGCTCTCCATAAGGCAGGTATCGAGATCAACCGCAAGGTGCTCGCTGACCTCGCTGTTAACAACCCTGAGGCTTTCAAGGCTATCGTAGAGAAGGTAAAGTAAATCGAAACCATTGTGGAGTCTGACTTCACTTTATCGGTGAGATTTAATTTTCTCAAAATATAATAAGGGTGACAATGTATTGCACATTGTCACCCTTATTGCGTTTACCCTTGTTGCATCTCTCTGAGCAACTGTTTCTGTCGCTCGCTGAGGTTTGTAGGCAACTTCACGTTGTATGTTATGATGAGGTCGCCCATTGTGCCATCGCCGCGGTCATATCCCTTGCCACGCAAGCGCACCTTCGTGCCGTTCTGCGTTTCGGGCTTTACTTTCAGTTTTATCTTCGATCCGTTGCCAAGCTGTATTATCACCTCGCCGCCGAGTAGGGCTGTGTATAGGTCGATATTCACGTTGGCGTTCATCTCACCCGTATTCTGTCGTGCCGAACTGCGTGTGCGGCTATGTGTGCGACCTGCTTTTGCGCCGAACAAGTCCTGGAAGAAGCTTGAGAAGCCTCCTCCGCCCTCGCCGAAGCTTGAGAAGTCGAAGCCCTCGAATGGCGAACCGCCACCATTGCTGCTCCAATACTGCTGACCGCCAGCTCCGCCTTGTTGTGCATAAGCGTCGGCTTCGCGCCAGCGTTCGCCATATTGGTCGTACTTCTTTCGCTTTTCAGGGTCGGAAATAACGTCATACGCTTCGTTCAGCGCCTGGAACTTAGCCTTAGCTTTCGGGTCGTTAGGGTGCAAATCCGGATGGAACAGCTTAGCTCTTTTGCGGTAAGCTTCGCGCACTTGGTCTTGTGGAATGTTGCGGTCTACGCCAAGTATTTTGTAATAATCAATAAATGCCATAGTCTTTACCTCCAATTATATATTTTTGTTAGTATCATCATTCATTAATCATTACGCAAAATCTGTGCCTAATTGTAGTTTTGTGTAAATAAAAACAAAACTTAATGTAAATAATATTTATTGACAATTAGGCACAGACATACGGAATTGATTTCGTTAGAACAGACTTCTGAATGCTGTAGGGATAGGTGTAGAGAACTCCATTGGCTCGCCCGTAGCGGGGTGGGTGAAGCAGAGCATGTATGCGTGCAGGCATAAACGATGCAACGGGTCGTCGCCGTTGCCGTATTTCACGTCGCCACAAACGGGATGTCCCATGTCTGCCGAGTGTACACGTATCTGGTTCTTGCGACCGGTCTCGAGCTTATACTCAACGAGCGAGTGTTCTGTGGTGCGATTGAGCACCTGGAAGTGTGTGACAGCATATTTGCCACCATTGTCAGTTGGCGACGAATATGTGATGTATGCCTTGTTGTCCTTCAGCCAGTTGGCGATTGTGCCGTTGTCTTGCTCCATCTCGCCACTCACTACTGCGACATAGCGGCGGTCGTAAACAATCTGATGCCAGTTGTGCTCGAGTATCTGTTCTGTCTCTATGTCCTTGGCATATACCATGAGTCCACTTGTGTCGCGGTCGAGGCGGTGTACAACGTGTGCGCGGCATTTCTGGCGCGACTTCAGGAAGTAGTCGTCGAGCACCGATTTCACATTGAGCGAAGAATGGCCTGCTGCCATCGACAGAATGCCGATATTCTTCTCTACAACGACGAGCCATCTGTCTTCGTATACAATCTTAACGTAGCGACTTTTGAACTGGTTCTGCTTCTTGTGGCGGCTGATGATAATCTTGTCGCCAGCTTTAAGCTGGTAGTCGAACTGAGTTACCATTCTTCCGTTCACGGCAATGCCACGACCTTGCAGCGTTGCTTTCAACTTGGAGCGGCTCTCGCTTACGTTATTGATGAGATATTCGAGCAGGGGAGCGTTCTCCTTTACGGTGATAACCAGATTGTCGCCTCCTTGTGTCTTGTATGTATTGTTTGTATTGCGCATTTATTTTGAATTTATATAGTTTCTATTCTGTTTGTATATCAGCTACAAATATATGTATAATACTTGAAATTCTGCGGTCTGCAATCATTAAATGTCAAGGACAAAGACCTTGCAGTCGGAGAATTGCTTCTCGAATGCCGATTTGTCTGCCTTTTCCTTGAATATGCCGAACAGACTGCTGCCGCTTCCGCTCATCTGTGCGTAAGCCGCTCCCATGTTATACAGAGCCTCTTTGATGGCAGCCAATTCGGGATGGTTTGGGAAGATGCTTTCCTCGAAGTCGTTTGTCAGTCTGTTGCGCCATGTCTCGATGGGTTGCGCGACAATGTCGCGGCACGAAACGCTCGGCTTTTGTGGATGGATATGTGCAAACGCCTCCTTTGTAGAGATTGCCAATGACGGTTTCACTACAACCATGCTGTAGCCTTTTAGATTATTATCGGTAATCGTAACCGGCGTAAGAATCTCTCCAATGCCCTCTGCGTAGGCAGGTTCAGAGGCGATGAAGAAAGCGCAATCGGCGCCCAAACGGGCTGCGTACTTCTCCATGTTCTCTTTGCTGATGTTCAGTTTGTAGCTGTCATTCAGCAGTCTTATCATAAAGGCTGCGTCGCTCGAACCTCCACCAAGTCCAGCTTCTGTTGGGATATGCTTGTACAGATGCGCATGAACTCGTGGCAGGTTATAGTCGGCTGCCAGCAGATTATATGCCCTTGTTATGAGATTGTCCTCCTCGTTGCAACACACACTATTGCCAGTCACTTTAAGATCGCAGTTCAGTTTAGACGGAAACGCCTCGTGCATAGTCTGCACTTCCAAAGCGTCGCATAGCGGAATAGGGAAGAAAACGGTTTCAAGATTGTGATACCCGTCAGGGCGCTTCTCGGTGATGTTGAGTCCGAGATTTATTTTTGCGCAAGGGAAATTTATCATAAGTTATAATTTAAATTGCTGTTTAAACACGTATGCAAATACGATTCAATCATTGTCGGAGATAATATCACCACAAAATTATAAATAAGAATTCTAATTCATAAAATAATGGGCGTTTTTTTCCCTCATTTGAGAAAAAGTCCTTACATTTGTATGTGTTAAGCCAAGTCTTGAATTTAATTCTTAAAACTACAATATTATGTTTTCTAACCAAGATTTAACCCAGATAGCACAGCGAGGCATTACACCCGAGGCTATCGAGCATCAACTCACACAGATTAAGGAAGGATTCCCGTTCTTGAAGATTGAAGCTGCAGCAGCAGTAGGCAACGGCATCTTCTCGCCAGACTCTGCGCAAGTTGAGAAGTACGTTAACGATTGGAGCGCTTATCTTAGCGACCAGCATACTATCGTGAAGTTCGTGCCGGCAAGTGGAGCTGCGAGCCGTATGTTCAAGAATCTCTTTGCGTTCCTTTCTGCCGACTATGACGAGCCGACTACCGACTTCGAGAAGTTCTTCTTCGACAATATCAAGAAGTTCGCTTTCAAGAAGGCTCTTTGCGCAAAGTGCAAGGAGAACGAAGGCGAATGTGTTTGCGACCTTATCAAGCACGGCAAGTATAAGGCTGTCGTAGCAAACCTGCTTGAGGCAAAGGGCTTGAACTATGGTCAGTTGCCGAAGGGCTTGCTGCTGTTCCATCAGTATGAGGATGGTCCGCGCACTCCGATGGAGGAGCATCTCGTAGAAGCAGCGCTCTATGCTTGCTCTGACGGTAAGGCTAACATTCACTTCACGGTTTCGCACGACCATCTCGAACTCTTCAAGAAGAAGGTGGCAGAGAGTCTGCCTTACATGGAGAAGAAGTTCAACGTTACGTTCAACGTAAGTTTCTCTGAGCAGAAGCCGAGCACAGACACAATAGCTGCAAACACAGACAACACTCCGTTCCGCAACGAAGACGGCACATTGCTGTTCCGTCCGGGCGGTCATGGCGCACTCATCGAGAACCTCAACGAGATTGAGGCTGACGTTGTGTTCATCAAGAATATCGACAACGTTGTGCCAGATAGAATCAAGGACGAGACTGTTTTGTACAAGAAGCTTATTGCTGGCGTTCTTGTTGACACACAGAAGCAGGTGTTCGAATATCTGCGCGAACTCGAGGCTGGCGTGCCTTCTCGCGAGAAACTTACAGAGATGCTACGTTTCGTTGAGACAACATTGTGCTGCAAGAAGGCTGGCGCTGCAGAATTGGCAGATGCCGAATTGGCTGAATACCTCAAGACTAAGTTCAATAGACCTATCCGCGTTTGTGGTGTAGTGAAGAATGTAGGCGAGCCTGGTGGCGGTCCGTTCCTCTGCTACAACAACGACGGAACTGTTAGTCCGCAGATTCTTGAGTCGAGCCAGATTGATACAAACAACGAGGAGTATGTACGCATGTTCAAGGAAGGCACACACTTCAACCCAGTTGACCTTGTTTGTGCTACAAAGGACTACAAGGGCAATCGCTTCAACCTTCCGGAGTATGTCGACAAGAAGACAGGCTTCATCTCTTCTAAGAGCAAGAACGGCAAGGAACTTAAGGCTCTCGAACTTCCGGGTCTTTGGAATGGCGCAATGAGCGACTGGAACACAATCTTCGTTGAGGTGCCAATCGGCACATTCAACCCCGTGAAGACTGTGAATGACTTGCTTCGTGAGCAGCATCAGTAAACATTATAGAATATAGACTGGCACACTTTGTGTGATAAAACCAATCGCATGAAGTGTGCTCGTTTATGTTTGGACGCCTTCGTCCATTTTTAATTTAACTAATCACTAAATGACTATCAAATTGAAGTTTTTCAATTATCTGTTTGTTCTCGTATGTCTTATTATGGGAACAGGCATGTCTATGCATGCAGAAGAACAAACGTTCACTCGTATTAATAGTATCGAAGAATTGAATGATGGCGATCGGTTTA
>NZ_JAHQUY010000064.1 GCF_019052365.1 Leyella stercorea | reverse complement strand
ATTTTCCAAGACAAATTTTTGTCTATAAGAGAGAGAAAATTTTCATCTTTAATAGCCGAGGGGACTATAATCCAGAAGGTGTTATTATGGAATTCTGCTCTTGTATTAAAAAGTTAAATTTAACACACAAGGAAATTGTAGATTATCTTAATGTAATATGCTTATATTTACAGGAAGAAGAGGTAACTGATTATGGAGATACGATAAAATAACAAAAGTACAATTCCGTGGAAACGAATTTACGTTTTCATGGAATTGTACAGTACCCTATGCTTTCTTCCTCAGTACAAAGTGCTAAGAGCTTTTGGGCTTTCAGCCCGTTTCAACCGTACAGTTAGAAAACTTTCAATCTGTACAGGTCGAAATAGTTCATCATTTCTCGCGCTGTGCGAATCGGCAAGCCTCGATGAGTTTCTGCTTCAGCTTGCCACGGCCAGCCATCACAGTCTTATTTTGCTTCAACACGCTGCTAGGCCAGCCATCCTCGAAGCAGGTCACACTGAGATACTCCGAGGTCTGGACATCTTGGTCAACTGCCTTGTCTATCTCCTTCTTAAACTCGTCGTCCAAGTCCTTGATGTCGCCATCATGATCCTTGCCGTCCTCGGTCTTCTTGCCCTTCAGTCCTTCCGTGATGGCACCCATCAGTCCGCCCATCACCTCCTTCATGGTCTCCTTTGGTATCACGCTGACCACCTCGCAGGAGATTGTGTAGTTGCCATTATTTTCTAGGCTGGCATTGATATAAGTGTCGTTGGCGTAGCTATCCTTGGTGGCATCCTCGTGCTCGTGATGCTCGCCCACGGCATATTGGCTTCCGTGGCAGGCGAAGAGCAGTTTCAGCTCCTCCAGGTAGCCCTCCACCACCTCGTCGGTGTTAGCCTGGTTGCCTATCTTCATGAAGTCAAGACCTATCGCCTTCTTCATTTCCTGCATGATTGGCATGGCGGCGATGTCCTTCATACTCGCCTTGAAGAGAGCCTTTGCCTGCTTCTTGATTTGCGAGAGATTGGTAATCTTGGTGATGCGACCGTATTCATCGGTCTCAAAGTTGATGGTGGTGCCTATCACGCTCTTGGCGGTGCGCTCCGCTATCATGGCCATCATCTTGTCCCGGAAGTTGTCGCCCACCGAATCGGCCTTTACGTCCAGGAAGGTGTAGCTCATCTTATAGCCCTTGCTGGTGGAATCGTTTACCACGAGGCGCACCTGGGTGGATATGTCGAGCGTCTTCACCGTGTCCTTGCCGTCCACCTTCCACTCATTCTCATATATCCAGTATTCGCAGGTGTCGCCCTTGCAGAAGTAGGCCACCACATTCACCACCGAGTCTTCGCCAGCTGTGTCCACTTCCAACATGTCGGAGTTGTTCGATAGCCTTTGACTATAGCTTAAAATGAGTTATTTACGAACTTTTCACCTCAACTGACACGGTTAATTTTCTGTAATTAGATAATGTGGCAGAATCGTAATTGCAGAAAAAGACGTATTTTTGTAGCCAAATATTCAGAATAGCTAATGAATAAAGAAAAACACGATTTCTTCCTCCATTCCAATGAGGTGAACCATATCAGCAAGGAGGATTACGACAAGATAGAACTGTTGGTGAATGCGACAAAGGCTTTTGCCCGCAGCACCTACCAGTGCGTCTATATCATCGACTATTTTCATCAGGACTTCATCTATGCGTCAGACAACCTCGCTTATCTCTGCGGATTGGAACCCGAGCAGTTGATGGAGGCAGGCTATCAGATGTATATAGACCATGTGCCGGATGCCGACCTGCAGATGCTGCTCGAAGTAAACAAGAAGGGATTCGACCTTTTCAACGAACTGCCCGTAGGCGACCGACTTGACTATACCATCTCGTACGACTTTCATCTTACCAATGGCAAGCATAGCCGATTGATTCATCATCACCTCACTCCGATACTTCTTTCCGAAGACGGAAGAATATGGCTTGCCCTCTGCACCGTATCTTTGGCAGCTACCGATGAGCCGGGACATATCATCATGCAGAAGAATGGCGAGCGCGACTATTATGAATATTCCACCTCGCGCCACAAGTGGGAAAAGAAAGAAGGCATAACCTTGAGCGAGACAGAGAGAGAAGTATTGAGATTGTCTGCCCAAGGTTACACGATGAATGATATTGCCGACCGACTGTGCAAGTCGGTTGACACGATAAAGGCTTGCAAGCGCAACCTTTTCGCTAAAATGGGCGTGAAGAACATTGCCGAAGCGCTGTTTCATGCCACTAACTATCAGATGATATAATCAGAATCATATCTCTTCCAACAATGGCGAGAGATAGAACTTCGGGAAGTATTTCACATCCTTGCCTTCCGCAAGGTTTGCGAGAATGTTGGCACAATAGCCGGCGGCAATATATGCCCCGATGCCCAGTTGTGGGAAAGACTCCTCAGAATAATGCCTGATGGCTTCATCCACCCAAGGCACAGGTATCTGCCAGAACATACCATACTGCGAGATATACTTGCCTAATGAGCAACAGAAATCATCCGAACATTTTTTCACTACTTCGCTGAATGGATAGCCTTTCGGTTTCTCTACAGCGAGAAAGGCAGCCTTGCCAAGATTGACGGCATGGATAACTGTAATGCCCTGCTCCTTGCATTTCTCATCGAAAGCGAAAGAGGCTTCGTTGTCATGCAAGGTTGCATTCACCGCATACCGAATGCCCGACAAGGGGCATGCATCCACATCTTCCACGGTCAGCGTATCCTTTTCTATGCGATAGATTTGAAATCTATCTTCCTGCCGAGGGCTTTCATGGAAGTCATGGCGCAAGGCACAGGAAGCTATCAAGCTTCCCATGTCTGCGCCACTGATCAACAGTTTTATTGGATTGTTCATTTAAAGAGAGATTTATTGTCATTACACCATTACCGGATGCTGCAGACAGATTACATTCTGTTCTTCTGACTTTCTCCTGCACCCGTACCCTTATACTTGCTTCTTGTAGTGTTGAACTTATATCGTACAGTAAGCGACACTTTGCTGGTTGACTGTATATCACTAATCAGCTCCTTCATTTTGCCATAATGCGCACTCATGTGGATGTCGTCTGTTCCAAACAAATCATAGACAAAGAGCTGGAACGACAAACGATCCTTCAAGAAAGCCTTATATACAGATACATTGGTACAAAATCTTGGCTTATACGAATATATATTTCTTCCATATCCTTTTGTGGTATACGTCATCATCCACGTTAACATTGCCAACTTGGTGTTGAAGGTGTTGTTAAAGTTGAATACAGCCATAGGTTTGTTGGATATTTTGCCATTATGAGCATCCATATCAAGCCACTGTTTTACCAAAGATGCCGTAAATGAAGGATACCAAATGCCAAACGAAGGGCGTAAGTTGACGGAAGCATCTACATGATTATATGCCTTTCCATTCACAGGCTTAAGCAGTCCTATTGCAGGATTGTCTTTATAAGTCTCCACATTCGACATCATCGTATGCGAAGTATGGCTGTAGGTCATGTCGAAAGTCAACCATTTGTAGGCCAACTCGTAGTTGAGGTTTTTGCTTATCTCAGACACTAAGAATGGATTTCCCGTTTCATACGTGTAGCGGTTGTCATACTGTATGCCACTGCGCAAGTAATGATAGGAAGGGCGGTCGATGTCGGTAGCATAGCTCAGCTGCATCTGTACCTTGCCTACAGGCATCGACAAACTGATGGATGGGAACCAATTGCCGTACGACTTGCTTTGCCCAGGCACATACTTGCCATATTCATAGTAGTTGAAGTCGATGTACTCGTATCTCAGTCCTGCCTCCATGCTCACGTTTCCGAAATCTCTTGAATAGGTCAAGAATGAAGAAGTCATACTTTCTGTAATACGACTGTCGTCATCCGACACGAAGTTGGTTGGCACAACCTGATACTTGGATGTGCGATGCGTGTTGGAATATTCACCACCCAAAGATAACTCACCACCCAACAAAGGATAGGAAAGCACCAACTTGGAAGCCAACAAACGATATTTCTTATCAGTAAGGCTATGAACCGTCTGGCTCTGTGCGTCCATCCCAACCTCCTGATATTGCTCTTTGGTAACAACGTCCTCGTTATTCTTCGACCAAAGCCAGTCGGCATTGAAGTCGATGCCGAGCTTGCCAATCTTTCCGACATAGTAAACATTGCTTGAAAGCGTGCTCTTCTGCTCGAAGAAATTAGCGTGGCTGTCAGAGCTTTCTGTCTGATCTTCGTCTTGCCATATACCAGTAGTCATGTTGGCATCGCAGGTCTGTTTCGGATTTCTCAGAAAGCCAAAGTTGGCACCGATGGAATTATTGGCATCCAACTGGTAGCTGGCATCCAGACGAAAGTTCATGGCTTCTACCATACCTACTTGTCTGTTTTCACTCTTCTGTTTCCAGGTCTTGTCAAGATAAGTATTCTGCTGTAAGTCTTGATTGTTTGGCTGGTACTGCTTTGCTCCAAAGGCGTATGCGCCCAAATCCAAGCCATTCTTGCGATAGCTCATATTCAATTGACCAAATCCATCGAAGTTTTTCTTCTCATCATATTCACCTGTGGTTGAGGCGTCAAACCCGAAGCCATCGCCCAGTATCTTCTTCGTTGTGATACGGATGACCGCCCTGGTGCTGGCTGCGTAACGGGCGCCAGGGTTAGTGATTACTTCTACAGATTTGATATTATCGGACTGCAAACGGTCCAGCTCGCTTCGGTTTCTCATCTGTCGTCCATTGATATAGATAACAGGCTCACCACGTCCGAAGACCTTGATGCTGCCATTCTGGGCAGACACTTTAGGTATGCGGTCGAGCAGGTGCTCCATTGTTCCTGCCTTCTCAAGTACGGATCCGGCAACGATTGTCGTCATTCCGCCATGCTTCAGGATAGTCTTAGGCAGAGATGATTTCACGACTACTTCGCCGAGCGTCTCACTATCCTCTTCCATCTTGATAATGCCCACATTCTCGCCCTCGCAATCCTTGCAGATAGTCTTATAGCCTACGGATGTCACCTTGATGATTCCGCCGTTGCAGTAAGAGTCGATGACAAAGCTGCCATCCTCTCCACTCACAGCGCCCTTAACGAAAGCCGAATCTGTTCTATTCAATAATACTACATTGGCAAACGCCAAAGGCTCGCCCTTAGTATTCATCACCTTACCTGTGATATTCTGCGCCATCATCTGCGTCATAGTCGAGAGGCACAACGCTGTAGTAAAAATTACCTTTTCCTTCATATTGCTACTTTTTGGTTGCTTCATTTATTTTTCTGCTGCAAAAGTATAATTTGAATGAAAAAAGCCTTTGACACAAAAGTGTATTTCAGAGATGGGTGGCTAAAAAATTACACTTTTGTGTATGTGAAAACAAAAATCCATGCATAAGCCCATTTGAAAAAGTCATTTTACGAAAGAATCCACCTATTTCTATTCTATATTCTATAAAAGTTTATGTTGAATAATAAGTGCTTGGCAAACAAAAACCAAGCTATATAATAATAGCGAAGCCTTGACCCGCAAAAGGTCAAGGCTTCGCTAAATGTTCTGTTAATGTTAATTACTAATTCTCCATTATGAATTGCATCCTTATGGATGTACGCACAACCTATTTAATTGTACCAAATGGAGGTATTATCACGTGGATAACGATTCTCGTCGTCGTTATAGACGTTGTCAAGCTCAAACGATTCGAAATCATAAGCTCTTTTTACACTCTTCATCATAAGACCTCCTATTCTGACTGCTGTCTCTACACAGTCGTTAACAATCTACTTACGGGACGCGAGACAACATCCTCGTATTTCATATTGCGAAGATAGCACTTATTTTTGAAAAATGCAATATTTTTTGAACTTTTTGTTACTTTTTCAAAATAATTTTAATCAAATCGTAATAGCTGCGACAAGAAATTGGCGGTTTCACTGATTTTTTGTAACTTTGACTAAACATTTTTAAGAAACAAAATCATTCATTTACAAACAAAACAAATTCTATGATAACAACGCTTGTTATTCTCGCTATCTCAGCTGTGTTTTTCGCTATGGGCAAAGTTCGCTCCGACCTCGTTGCGCTCTGCGCCCTCGTCGCCCTATTGCTCACCGGAATACTCACGCCGCAGGAGGCGCTGTCGGGTTTCTCTAATTCGGTGGTGATAATGATGGTCGGACTCTTCGTCGTGGGCGGTGCTATTGTGCAGACTGGACTGGCTAAGAAAGCGAGTGGCAAGCTAATGACGCTGGCTGACGGCAACGAGCTTCGTCTGTTTCTGTTGCTGATGGTGGTGACGGCTGTCATCGGAGCGTTCGTAAGCAACACGGGCACGGTGGCGCTGATGATGCCTATCGTGGTGAGTCTGGCGCAGAAGGGCGGCATAAAGGCGAGCCGTCTGCTTATGCCGCTCGCCTTCGCAAGCAGCATGGGCGGTATGCTCACGCTCATCGGTACGCCGCCCAACCTTGTTATTCAGGAAGCGCTGACCGAGGCAGGCTACGAACCGCTCAAGTTCTTCAGCTTTCTGCCCGTGGGCGTTGTCTGCATCATCGTGGGCATCGTAGTGCTGCTGCCGCTGAGCAAGCGCTTCCTCTCGGGCAACGAGAAGAAGGAGGGCAGCAAGAAAAGCAGAAGAAAGACGCTGAGCAAGCTGATGGAGGAATATCAGCTGGCGGACAATCTCTCGGTGTTCACCGTGGAGAGCGGGTCGCTGGCGGCGGACAAGACGCTGGCAGAACTGGACATTCACCACCGCTACGGTCTGACCGTGCTCGAAGTGAGACGCATAAAGAAGTCGCACACGCGCCTCATGAAGGATGTGGAGCAGAAGTTGGCGGGTCCGAACACGATGCTGACGGCTGGCGACATTATATATATAAGCGGCAACAAGGAGTCGGCGGCACGTCTGGCTGAGGACTTGAAGCTGAACGCTGCATCGTCGCAGAACCTCACCATCTACGACATCGGCATTGCGGAGGTGGTGCTGATGCACTCGGCGCGCCTCTGCGGCAAGTCGATAAAAGACTCGGGCGTGCGACGCATGTACAACGTGAACGTGCTGGGCGTGCAGCGCGGCGGCGACTACATAACCGACAACCTCGCCGACCTGAAGCTGCGCGAGGGCGACATTCTGCTCATTCAGGGCCGCTGGAAGAACATCGCACGCATAGCTAACGAGGCGGAGGGCATCGTGGTGATCGGTCAGCCGCTGGAGGAGGCGGCACATGTGACGCTCGACTACAAGGCTCCGCTGGCGGCGGCTATCATGCTGATGATGATAGCGATGATGGTGTTCGACTTCATACCCGTAGCGCCGGTTACGGCGGTGATGATTGCCGGTCTGCTCATGGTGATAACCGGATGTCTGCGCAGCGTGGAGGCTGCCTACAAGACGATAAACTGGGAGAGTATTGTGCTGATTGCGGCGATGCTGCCCATGTCGGTGGCGCTGGAGAAGACGGGAGCGTCGAGCATGGTGGCGCGCCTGCTTGCCGACAACCTCGGCGAGGCGAGTCCGTACGCTCTGCTTGCGGGCGTCTACTTCACCACCTCGTGCCTTACGATGTTCATAAGCAACACGGCTACGGCGGTGCTCATGTCGCCGATAGCGCTCACTTCGGCTATGGCTATCGGCGTAAGTCCCTACCCTATGCTCTTCGCCGTGACGCTCGGCGCAAGCATGTGCTTCGCCTCGCCGTTCTCTACTCCGCCTAATGCGCTCGTTATGCAGGCAGGCGGTTACAGCTTCATGGACTATATAAAGGTGGGTCTGCCGTTGCAGATAATAATTGGACTGGTGATGATCGGTGTGCTGCCGCTCATCTTCCCGTTCTAACGGCGTTTTTTAGTCTTTCAAAGAGTAGACAATGGTCGTCACGACGCGCACCTTCTTTACATAAGGCGTGCTCTGGTCGCGGTCTTCGATAGAGAACTGGCCCTGGTCGGCAGAGACAATCTTGTTGAGCTTGCTCTTGGAGTTCTTGGCAAACTGTGCGGCTGTCTTCTCGGCGTTGGCTATAGCCTCTTCCATCATTTTCGGCTTCATCTGCTTGAACGACACATACTCGTACTTCACCTGATTCTCGTAGCCGCCGTCGACGATAGCCACGCCCTCCTTAAGCAGTTCGCCCTGACGGGCTATGATGGAGCGCACGAGTTTCACGTTGCGCGAAGTAACGGTGATGACCGATGTGATGTTGTAGCGATATGTGCGCTGGTTGTTGCTGTACTGGTCAGCGTTGAGGTCGATTACGCTCGGCGCATTAACGCTTATCTCGTCGGACTTCACGCCGTTGGCTGTTAGAAAATGCTTTATCTTCTGCTGAGTATCGCCAAGACGCTTATAAAGCTCGGGCAGGTCGTTGCCGAGTTCTTTCGACACGATAGGCCATGTCACCTTATCGGCGTCCACTTCTTTCTCAGCTAATCCCTTTACAGACACTTTGCGGTCTTTGTTGGCGAAGTTGTCGATGCCACCCTTTATGTTGAAGCCGAGGGTGACGATGCTGAGCGCAATGAGCGCTGCGCACCAGATAGATTTGTAATTGTTCATAAGAAAGGGGTTTTATAGGAGTAATGTATATAGAAGCCTACGTCATTCCTGTCGTAGGCTTTAAAATCTGAAACACAGATTATTGCAATGGCTACGGCAAGAATGCCGTAGCCTCCTTCCGCTAATTACTTAGCTGCGCACTCCATCAGTGTCTGCACGATGCGCTCAGCCGAACGACCATCCCAACGCTCAGGTATGCCGCAATGCTTCCACTCGCCGTCTACCATGCGCGCCATCTCCTCGCCAAGCTGTACGGGGTCTTCGCCTACAAGCACGTTCGAACCAACCTTTACGGTCTCGATATGCTCGGTATAGCTGTTGAGCGTGATGCAAGGCACGGTGTTGAACGTAGCCTCCTCAGCCACATTGCCCGAGTCGGTGACGATACCGAGAGCATTGGCTGTGAGGTAGCCGAAGTGCAGATAGTCGAGCGGAGCCACGATATGCAGCTTCTCGAAGAGCAGCGGATTCTCGTTTACGATGCGCTTAACGGCGTCGGCAGCAAGCTTGCGCAACGGAGCCACAACAGGAACATCGCCTACGTGCGACATCATGCTCACAAGAAGCGCGCGCAGCTCGTCGTCGTTACCGATGATAGCCTTGCGGTTGAGCGTGAAGACGATGTACTTCTTCTCTGCGAGGCCCAGTTCGTCCATCACAGCCGGACGCTCGAAGCGCTGGTGGTTGAAGCGCAGTGTGTCCATAAGAATATTGCCCACCATGTATATCTTCGACGACTCGGCGCCCTCGCGTGTAGCAGCGCTGTTGCCGCCAATGCCAGCCGTGAAGAGCAGGTCGGAGAGACCGTCGATGACGAGGCGGTTGATCTCCTTCGGCATAGAGATGTCGAACGAGCGTGTGCCTGCTACGAGATGAGCCAGCAGAATGCCCTGCTTCTTTGTGACGATGGCAGCAGCCATTGTAGAAGCGAGGTCGTCAACAACGATAACGACATCAGTAGAATGCTCCTGAAGATAGCGCTCGAAGGCAGACATAACCTGACCCGTAAGCTCGTTGAGGTTAACGCAGTCGACACCAAGGCATACGTCGGGGCGACCGATCTGAAGGTCGTCGAAGAGCGACGGCTCGAGTGTAGGGTCGTCCTCACGACCTGCGTAAACCAGACTGCTACCTATCTCCTTACCTTCAGCCTTAGCCTTGTCAATGGCACGAACGATTGGGGCAATCTTAATGAAGTTGGGACGTGCGCCAACAAATATACAAATGTTCATATTCTTCTTCTGTTTTTCTTTTAATCTTTATTTTTCAGTTTCCTTAAACAATTCCTTTATTCCACCAAGACTGCCCAGCATGTTCGTAGCCTCAAACGGCAGGAAGACGGTCTTTGTCTTGTCGCCCTGAGCAAGTTCCTCCATCATATTGATGTACTTCTGTGCGAGCAGATAGTTGGCAGGGTTGGTGCTCTTGCCTACAGCCTCCGTGATCTTCTCGATGGCTATCGCTTCAGCCTCGGCCTTGCGTATGCGAGCCTGAGCCTCGCCCTCGGCACGCAGAATCTCCTGCTGCTTGGCAGCCTCAGCGCGGTTGATGGTAGACGCTTTCTCGCCCTCCGACTGCAGAATCTGCGACTGCTTCTCGCCCTCGGATGTGAGGATAGCCGCACGCTTGTTGCGCTCAGCCTGCATCTGCTTCTCCATAGCCTGAAGCACGCTCGACGGCGGAATGATGTCCTGCAGCTCCACGCGGTTCACCTTGATGCCCCACTTGTCTGTAGCCTCGTCAAGAACGGCGCGAAGCTTGGTGTTGATTGTGTCACGCGAGGTGAGTGTCTGGTCGAGTTCCAGTTCGCCGATGATGTTACGCAGTGTTGTCTGTGTGAGCTTCTCGATAGCATTCGGGAGGTTGTCAATCTCGTAAACAGCCTTGAACGGGTCTACAATCTGGAAGTAGAGCAACGCATTGATCTGCATCTGGATGTTATCCTTCGTGATTACGTTCTGCTTGTCGAAGTCGTACACCTGCTCGCGGAGGTCGATGGTTGTAGAGTAGCCGTAGCGACCGCGTACACTAACGACAATAGCTTTCGCACGGTCGATGAACGGTATGATGATGTTCACACCCGGACTGAGCGTTGCGT
Source organism: Leyella stercorea (assembly GCF_019052365.1). Lineage (GTDB taxonomy): Bacteria > Bacteroidota > Bacteroidia > Bacteroidales > Bacteroidaceae > Prevotella. The sequence continues at coordinate 6,599 of NZ_JAHQUY010000064.1, read as the reverse complement.
AGTATCTGCCAAGACGTTCTATGATTTTTGTCTCACTTTGCGGGATAATAACAACTGCCATCTTAACAAAGACTACAGCAAGCACAACAAGTGCTGTAAGGAAGATTGTCATGAATTCCATAATAATAAATTTTGAGTTATTGAAATTAAGTTTATGCTTTTTCCACTTTCACGATGATGCTCTCTCTGCCTACGATGCGCACCTTCGTGCCTACGGGCAGGTCTTCGGTCTCGTCAGACTCAGCCTTCCAGTCGTCACCGTCGAGCTTCATGCGTCCGTAGTCGCCAGCCTTGATGGTTTCAGTCACCTTGCCCACTCTGCCGATGATAGCGTCGGCATTGCTCTTGCGGTGCCCGCCGTTGGCATCGAGCATCTTCACAAGATGCGGACGTATGCAGTAAATAGACAACACGGAGAAGACGGCGAAGATCGTCACCTGCGCCCAGAACGGCACTGCAAACAACGAGACGACGAGCGAGCACACCGCTCCGATGCCGAAGCACGTGATGTAGAAGTCGCCGGAAGACATTTCCATAACAAGACACACCATTGCAAGCACTGCCCAAAGAGTCCAAAGATTCTGTACAAGATAATCTATCATACGCTTTTGTTTTATATTTGTTGTAAAATTACACAAAAACGGCGAAACCTTAAAGAGATTTCGCCGTTTTTTATTGCATATAGTAAAAAAACTACTTCGACTTCTTATAATAGGTCAGCGCTTCGGGCATGTCTTTCTTTATAGCAGCGATACGCTTTGCGTCGGACGGGTGGTCGCTGAACATGTCGTTGGTGTTGTTGTTGCCCTGCGACATACGCTCCCAAAAGCTAATAGCTACATTCGGGTCGTAGCCAGCCATGGCTGCGAAGATTAGACCCATGCGGTCGGCTTCAGTCTCGTGGTCGCGCGAATACTTCAGGCTGCGGAACTGCAAACCTTTCTGAGCTACAATCTGCGCCAACTGCGATACGCCCGTGTCTACACCCGATGCATTCAGCACCTTGCCGAGAATCTGCACGCCGTATGAGTTGCGCAGCTCCTTGCTCATCTGCTCTGCCGAATGGCGAGCCACAGCGTGTGCTATCTCATGTCCGAGAACGATGGCGAGCGAGGCTTCGTTGCGTGTGTAAGGCAGCAATCCTTCGTAAACAACGATCTTTCCGCCAGGCATGCAGAAGGCATTAGCCGACTTGTCCTGCACGAGGTTGAACTCCCAGCTGTACTGCTTCACGTCGCTTGCAAGTCCGTTGGCTTTCAGATATGCCTCAACGGCTGACGCAAGACGCTGACCCACACGCTTAACCATTGCGGTGTTGGTGCGATTGGTAGACAGCTTTGCCGTCTTCATGTAGTTGGCATACTCCTGAGAACTAAGGCTGAGCACCTGCTCGTCGCTCACCATGATAGTCTGTTTACGTCCTGTAATAGGCACTGTGCGCGTTACGCCGCACGATACCAAAAGCGTAGTTATAAGAGCTACTGCTATAAACTTTAATGCTTTCATACCATTATGTGTTTTTTAGTCGTGCAAAAGTAATATTTTTTAGTGAAAAAGCAAACGAAAACAAAAAATATAGAACAAATGAAAGTTTATTTGTACCTTTGCATAGATAACACTAAAACAAATGAAAGCATATACATATATTAATAAAGGTGAGTTTGCCTTGATTGACAAGCCTAAACCAACAATCATCGAGCCTACGGACGCCATTGTACGCGTCACATTGGGCAGCATCTGCTCGAGCGACCTGCACATAAAGCACGGAAGCGTGCCGAGAGCCGTGCCCGGTATCACCGTAGGACACGAGATGGTGGGCATAGTGGAGGAGCTTGGCTCTGAAGTGAAAGGCGTCAGTGTGGGCGACCGCGTGACGGTTAACGTCGAGACTTTCTGCGGCGAGTGCTTCTACTGCAAGCACGGATACGTGAACAACTGCATTTCGCCGCACGGCGGATGGGCTTTAGGCTGTCGCATAGACGGCGGACAGACCGAATATGTGCGTGTGCCGCTGGCAGAACAAGGTCTCAACCGCATTCCTGACAGTGTTTCAGACGAGCAGGCTCTGTTCGTGGGCGACGTACTTGCTACGGGTTTCTGGGCTACACGCATAAGCGAGATAACCGAGGAGGACACGGTGCTCATCATCGGAGCTGGTCCTACCGGCATCTGCACCCTACTCTGCGTGATGCTAAAGCAGCCGAAGCGCATTATTGTCTGCGAGCAATCGGAAGAGCGCCGCAACTTCGTGAAGCAACACTACCCTAATGTGCTGCTCACAACGCCCGACGAATGCGAAGACTTCGTGAAGAACAACAGCGACCACGGCTGCGCCGACCGAGTTCTTGAGGTGGCTGGTGGCAAAGACACCTTCCAGCTGGCATGGCGCACAGCACGTCCTAACGCCATTGTCACAGTGGTGGCGCTCTACGACGAGGCGCAGACTCTGCCTCTGCCCGACATGTACGGCAAGAACCTCACGTTCAAGACGGGCGGCGTAGACGGATGCGACTGCGAGGAGGTGCTGCAGCTCATAGAAGAGGGAAAGATTGACACCACACCGCTCATCACGCACCGCTTTCCGCTGAGCAGAATAGCCGAAGCCTACAGCCTGTTCGAGAACAAGGAGGACGGCGTAATAAAAGTGGCTATATACAACGACTAACGGCGTGACTTAAAGTATGGCTTCTAAACGCTAACGCAACCTGCCATAAAGCATAAAATAGTAGGCATTATTTTGTAATGCGCTCGATTTGCACTAACTTTGCAGAAGTTAGGCGGCATCTCGGCAATTGAAACAAGCTTCATTGCACTCGATTTGCACTAACTTTGCAAAATTAAACGAAATAAATAATAACAAAAAAATAATGGAAAATAAGACAAACAAGCTCATCGCAGCACAGTATCAGCTCTTCACAATCAGCGACAACGGAGAGCGCACACTCGTAGAGGAAACAACACAGGAACAGCCATTCGTGTTCATCACTGGCTTCGATGCAGCTCTCGACGCTCTTGAGGAGCGTCTTGAAAATCTTAAACTCGGCGAGAAGTTCGACTTCGAGCTTGAGAAGGAACAGGCTTTCGGCGAGTATGAACCGAAGCGCGTCATCGACCTCAACAAGGAAATGTTCACCGTAGACGGACAGTTCGACAGCAAGAACATCTTCAAGGGTGCTCAGATTCCGTTGAAGAACGAGGACGGCAACTTCTTCATCGGCACAGTGCTCGAAATCGGCGACGCTTCTGTGAAAATCGACCTCAACCATCCGCTCGCTGGTAAGAAGCTCAACTTCAAGGGCTACATCATCGAGAACCGCGAGGCTACAATGGACGAGATTAAGACTATGCTCAGCCACATGAATGGTGGCGGTTGCGGAGGCGACTGCGGCGGTTGCGAAGGCGGATGCGGACACCATGAGGGTGGTTGCGGACATCACGACCACGAAGGCGGTTGCTGCGGAAGCCACGAGCACAAGGGTGGTTGCTGCGGACACCACAACTAAAAACAGTCTGCATCTCGCAGATTGAAGAACTAACTGAAAGCAAATATGCGCAACACATTCGGAACGCTTTTCACTCTCACCACATTCGGCGAGAGTCATGGCGAGGCTATCGGCGGCGTTGTCGACGGAATGCCTGCGGGCATTGACATCGACATGGAGTTCATACAGAGCGAACTGAGCCGCCGCCGGCCTGGTCAAAGCCACATTACGACTCAACGCAACGAGCAGGACCAAGTGGAACTGCTCAGCGGCGTGTTCGAGGGCAAGTCGACGGGCTGTCCTATAGGCTTCATTGTGCGCAACACGAACCAGCGTTCTGCCGACTACGACAACTTGCGCGACCTCTACAGACCATCGCACGCCGACTATACATACGCCGCAAAATACGGCATACGCGACTATCGTGGCGGCGGACGCTCGTCGGCACGCATCACTATCAGCCGTTGTGTGGGCGGAGCACTTGCAAAACTGGCGCTACGCCAGCTTGGAGTGAGCATAAACGCATACACCTCACAGGTGGGCGACGTGGCTCTCGACCGCGACTACACTAAGTACGACTTTGCCGAAACAGAACGCAACCCCGTTCGCTGCCCAGACCCTATCGCCGCACAGCGCATGGAGCAGCTTATAAGTGAGGTGAAGGCGGAAGGCGACACCATCGGTGGCGTAGTGACGTGCGTGGTGAAGAACTGTCCAAAGGGAATAGGCGAACCAGAATTCGGTAAGCTGCACGCCATGCTTGGCGCTGCCATGCTAAGCATCAACGCAGCCAAGGGATTCGAATACGGCGAGGGATTCAGCTGCGCCACATCGCGCGGCAGCCGACAGAACGATGCGTTCGTTGCGGAGGGCGGAAACATACACACTTCAACCAACCATAGCGGGGGCATACAAGGCGGAATAAGCAACGGCGAAGACATATACTTCCGCACGGCGTTCAAACCGACTGCAACCATACTGCAGGAGCAGAAAACCGTCGATTCTACTGGCAATTCGGCCATTTTGCAGGCTCACGGACGCCACGACCCATGTGTTGTTCCGCGCGCTGTGCCTATCGTAGAAGCGATGACTGCAATGGTAATCTTGGATTATATTATGTTGAATAAGCATACATTTTTGTAAGAAACTTGCGTTTTCACAAAAATTTCAATCTCGTTAAGATATTTTTAATCACAATATTGCGTGTATAACGGAAATATTCGTTATATTTGCAACCAGTAATTGAGGGCTTGCGAAAGTCTTTAATTAACTTAGTTAAGTCTAGTTTAGTTTTTGTGTTGGTTGAGGGCGGTCTATTGGCTGCCCTCAATTTTTGTTTTTATGGCTTAACGTATATTTCTTTTGTTTTGAATGGTTGTTACAGCTTCGTGGTAACAATGTTACCGAAGTGCTGTAACAACGTAACCGCATTGCGGTAATGATGTTACCACGGCGCGGTAAATATTAATGCGCACAGTCTTTAGACACCTGCACACGGTCCAGATTGTGCTTCTCCACATTGTCCACAGTCCATGCCTCGCGATACTCTTTTCCTCTCACGGTGAGCTTCACGTCCTTCACGTCTACGTTCTTCACATTGCGGAAGTACATGCCCCAAACCGGGAATACGGGCCACTGGTCTGTAGGACGGTTCTCGAACCATGCAGGCAAATTGGGGTCGTCGATGCCGTCGAACTCCATATCGCAACGGCGCATCACCACACAATCGGTTGGCGCCTTGCCCCAACTCTTCACCGAGAGCGCCATGCGTGTGACGCCACGCGCCTGCATATCCTCCACGAGCAGACTGCCCATAGTGTTATCGTCGCTAAGCGTGACGCAGAGCGGCGTAAGCACACAAGCCACCTTGTTGCGCAGTATGCGTATCTTGTCCATGCGTCCAGGCGCCTTACCCCATCCGCCAGGTTCAAGATTGATAGCCGCCCCTGAGCGTGTGTGGTGCGAGGTGATGTGTTCGAACTTGCCAGGTCCGTATATCTCGTTGTCGGTGATGTCAAGCTGTACCGACGGCATTATCATACGTATGCCGTTGCACGAGGAGTTGAGCACGTTGTGGTTGATGCTCATGCGCTCCCAATAGCCGCCCGCAATGGCGTCGTCGCCGGTGTGCATCTCGCAGCGCGATATCTCCACACGCTTCGCTCCACGGATGTGTATGCCGTCCCATCCACCTTCTATATATAGATTATGAAACTGCGACTTTTCTATCTGGTAGCCCAGAAAAGCATAGTTGGCGGAGCGCTTCACGCTGAATCCGTCGAATGTCATGCGCTTGCAGCCAGCCATCAGTATGGTGTGCGGACCGCGCATGTGCTCCTCGCCAAGCGGATTGCGCACGTCGGCACCGTCGATGCAGCCCTTGCCCTCTATACCTGCATCGCTCACGCCTACAGCGAACACCATCGCCTTAGACCACTGCGAGTCGGTAGCCGAGTTGTAATTGACCGTGCCCTGACCGCTCTCATAGCGCGAGAGGTCAAGCGTAGTCTGCAGCGAGGCGTAGGCGTTTATGTCCTGCACGCCTTTCAACACAGCGCCCTGCTCAAGAAAGAGCGTCACACCCGACTTCAGATAGACCGAGCCCGTGCTGTACTCGCCGCACGGCACCACCACACGGCCTCCACCCTGCTCTGCACAATGCTCTATGGCGCGGTTTATCGCCTCAGCATTGTTCACAGACTCGTTGTTGCTCACTGCGCCAAACGACGCAATGCTCACCACAACAGATAAAATAAAACTAATCATACTTATCAATTCTTTAGGTTATACATTATTTTATATAGATACACGTACTTTTTTTTATAGATTTACGCTCTTACGACATAGTTAGCGCCATTCATCAGATAGGTGTCATTGCCGCTAAACAGCGTGTAAAGATACGAAAATCTTGCAAAAACAGCCTCAAAAACGAGTTTTAATGCAGAAAAATCAACTTTTTTGAGTTTTTCTTGAAAAAAGTCATGAAAACATTTGGTGGTTACAAAAGAAACCACTACCTTTGCACTCGCTTTTAAGGAACAACGCTTAAAGCTTTAAACAATGGCTCCGTAGCTCAACTGAATAGAGCATCTGACTACGGATCAGAAGGTTGCAGGT
>NZ_JAHQUY010000063.1 GCF_019052365.1 Leyella stercorea | reverse complement strand
CCGGGGTTATTTGATTAATATTTAACTGGTCCCGATTTTAACGGGACACTAATGAGTTTTTAATATAATTCTTGCTTTTTCTTCCGTTATTCAACGATTATTTATAACTTTGCATAACGCAAACACTCGAACAAACATTATAATTAAACCAATAAAAACCATTTAACAAACTAAAAACGATTTATTATGAAGAAAATTTTTACTCTTTTTTCGTTGCTGATGCTCACAGTCGTAGCTATGGCTGCCGACCTCACAACAGGCGTGACCTACAAGGGTACATGGGCTGACACCGACGGCGGATACACACCGACAGAAGGTGAGATCAAGGTGACAAAGACTGACGACGGTCTGAAGTTCGAGGTAAAGAACCACGTATTCAACGGCTACGCATTCCCCGACTACACCGTAGACTACAAGATTGACGTAAATGAGGACGGTTCGTTCAACGACGAAAGCGGCTTCGCACACGCTGTGCTCGGCGGCAACGCTTCTACTGAAGGTACTGCTATAATGAACGCATACTGGCAGATGATCAAGGGCTCTGTAAACAACAAGTCAATTGACCTTTATATAAAGTATATGGGCGTGAACATGACCGAGTTGCAGAACGTTACCTTCAAGGGCACAGCCGTTGAAACTACCGACCCAGACCCTGAGCCTGATCCGAAGCCTTCTAACGAGACTATGCTCAAGGAGAACTACCAGGCTGACGGCAATGGCTTCACACTCAGCACTCCTATCAACTGGGAGAAGCAGAAGCTCGTTGCGTCTATCGACGTCACTTCTTGCACACGCGACGTTGAGGACCTCCTCTCTGTAGGTCTCGACGCTACTTCATGGAGTGAAAACTTCCACATCTACTATACCGTTGCCGACAAGCAGCTGCAGGCTTACTACGAGGGTGAGGGTGCAGAGAGGACAAACTCTGGCAAGTTCGACACTGAGAACGAGGTAAACATCGAAATCGACAAGGAAACTGGTGTTACTGTTAACGGTCAGAACAAGGTAGACGCTAACAACATGGGCCTTTTCTTCACACGCACTGAGATTGTTATCGGTAGCGGTGAGGGCAGCAACCAGCAGTCGAACGCTCTCTACAAGTACATCAAGCTCGTGAACAAGGATGTTGTGGACGGCATCAACTCAGTTGACGCAGCTGACAACAGCACTATCACAGAGATCTACACTCTCGGTGGCGCTCGCGTCAACAGCCTCCAGAAGGGCATCAACATCGTTCGTCTGGCTAACGGCAAGACTGTGAAGGTTATCAAGTAAACTGAAATATCGAATTAAGAACGAACTCCGTTTCAGTCCGAATTAAAAGCGGATTAAACGGAGTTCGTTTTTTTTGAACCAACTGCGGATTTTTAAGCTGCGTTGAATCGACAACGGATTTAACTTTGGATTTAGTTGAATTAACGCGGATTAAACGGATTAAGCGGATTTTGGGGGTAGTTGAATTAACGCGGATTAAACGGATTAAGCGGATTTTGGGTGCCTTCAAGGGGGTGCACTTGTCTCAAGTGCACCGACCGAGCAAGCAATGCACCGACCGAGCAAGCAATGCACCGACCGAGCAAATGAATACCATCAGCTTTGTCGGTGCACTTGAGACAAGTGCACCCCCTTGAAGGCACCCACCGAATCCGATTAATCCGATTTCTTTATCTCAGCAATAGAAATCCGATTAATCCGTTTAATCCGTTGTTATTTTTATCTCAGCAATAGAAATCCGATTAATCCGTTTAATCCGTTGTTATTTTTATTTCAGCAATAGAATCCGTTTAATCCGATTAATCCGTTGTTATTTTTATTTCAGCAAAGAATCCGATTAATCCGCTTTATCTCAGCAATAGAAATCCGTTTAATCCGATTAATCCGTTGTTATTTTTACTTCAGCAAGGATGCAGATATTAATCCGCTTTTTAGATTAATCCGCAGTAAAAAATCAGAACAAAAAAAGTTGGAAACAGTGTCTCTATAAGCCGGGTTCTGTTTCTCGCGCCGCATTGCTGCGCCGCGAGCCTTCTGTCATTTATCTACTACGCAAGTCGCCCTGCGTCTCCAGCATTCTACCCTCCACCGTCGCTATGGTCGGACGGGACGCCCTCAAACGATGGTATACATGAACTTGCAGCCCCCAGATGGTACAGCCCGATGATCACCCACCGGCTGGTGGTCTCTTACACCACCTTCTCACCCTTACCACACACGAGGCGTGGCGGTTGTTTTCTTCTACCGACACCTGCCGTCGCCGACAGCTTCTACTTTCGGAAGTGGGGTTCCCTGTGCTGCCCGGACTTTCCTCTCCTGCGCCTATGCACAGCAGCGACAGAACCGAGACACTGTTTCCAACAGACTGCAAAGTTACTGAAAATTGTGCATTTTGAGCAATTTTTGGTCGTTTTTTTATTAAACTAACAGTAGCGGAGGTCTCCTGCCTCCGCAGCACCAAGTCAAATTACATACTCAGATTGCTGCGGAGGCCGGAGACCTCCGCTACTAATAGGCTACAAATGCACTATAAAATGTTAGAAATTGACACCCAAACTGAGCGACAGGCTGCGGTTGTGCGATGTGTCGAACTCGTCGTGACAGATGTTAGAGAGTCCGACATCGTAGGTGAGGTCGGCGTAGAAGAGGTCGTACGTCACGCCACAACCGAAGCGCAGACCAGCGTCGAAGCGCTTGAAGTAATGGTGTGAGAAGGAGTTGGACACCTCGCGGTCGCCGAAGTTCTTAGCCTTGCCACCCACGCCGAACGCAAAGTAACCGCCGGCGAACGGCTGCACAGAGAAGTGCTCGTTGAGCTGTATGGCGTACTTCACGACGATCGGTATCTCGAGATAGTGAAGACTGTAGGTCACCTTCTTGCCCTCATAGAGGTTCTTGCCGCCCTTCTCTACATACATCAGTCCGCTCTCGATGAAGACGGGAGCCTTCGGCGAGAGCTGCATTCCGCCGAACACGCCGAGGTTGAGACCGGTCTGCGTGTTGCCTCCGTCGAGCGCCTTGTCGTCGGAGTCGACGGTGGTGAACGACGGACCGATGCGTATGCCCATATACACGCCGTCGATGCCGAAGCGATCGTAGCGATTGGCATACATGGAGTAGTCGCGGCGGCTGCCGTAGTTATGGTCTCTATAGTCCTGATAGCCCTGCGCCTGCACGCCGAGCACCGATGTAAGCAGCGCTAGGGCTGCCATTAAAAACTTCTTCATTGTTCTATGTTTTTTTGATTAATGTTGCGAATTTACGATAAATTCGACTAACGACAAGAGAAATTTCCCTATAAAATGTTATGAATATCCCTATTCTGCCACATTTTAAGAATTTAGGGAAAGATTTTTTGCGGCCTTCGCTTGATTTGCATCACGTTCTGCAACGTTAAACGTTTACATGTTGCAGTTATACCTTATTAATTGCGTAACTTTGCAGCGTAAAAAAGAATAACAAGTAACACATTTTATTTTTAGGATGCAAAACAAAGAATCTTTTACCAGATGGTTGCCCCTTGTAGGGCTTACCTTTGCCGTGTTCGTGTTCAACACCTCCGAGTTTATGCCTATCGGTCTTCTCACCGACATAGCCACCGACCTTAATATCAGCGAGGCGCGCGCCGGTCTGCTCATCTCGGTGTACGCATGGGTGGTGGCTATAATGTCGCTGCCGCTGATGATAATGGTGTCGAAGATGGAGCTAAAGCGGCTTCTGCTCTCCATTATAGCCCTGTTTGTTGTGAGCCATGTTGCATCGGCATTTGCCGAAGGCTATTACACACTGATGCTCTCGCGCATTGGTGTGGCGTGCGCCCATTCCATATTTTGGTCGATTGCTCCGCCACTTGCCGTACGTACCGTGCCCGACGGAAAGCGTGCCTTAGGACTGAGCGCCATTGCCACCGGTTCGTCGGTAGCCATGGTTGTAGGTCTGCCACTGGGTCGTGTGGTCGGACTTTATGTAGGCTGGCGAATGACGTTTCTGAGCATCGCCATCATCTCCGCCCTCATCTTCGTGTTCATACTCATGGTGTTCCCCAAGCTGCAGAGTCGAGGTAAGTTCGCCTTCAAGGAGCTTCCGACGCTGCTGCACAACCGCGTGCTGCTGGGCGTGTTCATCATGTCGGTGCTCTTCGCTACAGCCCACTACACTGGTTATAGCTACATCGAGCCATTCCTGGGCAAGGTGGCAGCCATGGCGCCCGACACCGTGACGCTGGTGCTCATCGTGTTCGGCGGTTCGGGCATGTTCGGCAGCATAGCCTTCTCAAAATACTATATGTCTAACCGCCGCCGCTTCATGCTTGCCGTCACGTTAGGTCCTGCCTTGTGCATGCTTCTGCTGCAGGCTGCGGCTACGGGCATGGCGTACATCCTCGCCGTCTGCATCTTGTGGGGAGCCATGGCTACGGCGTTCAACATAGCCTTTCAGGACAACACCATACGCTTTGCGCCTGAGCACGCCACGTCCATCGCCATGTCTATCTTCTCTGGCATCTTCAACCTCGGCATAGGCAGCGGCGCATACATAGGCGGACTGGTGGTGAGCCGACTATCTATAGAATATATAGGTTATGCTGGCGGAGCTATCGGTATGATTGCTACACTTTACTTGACACTGCGCTACTTCCCCAACATGAGACGCAGGGAGGCGGCAGATATAAAACAAAAGTAAAAAACGAGCATTTGTTTTCTAACAGCCGTTAATATGTTAAATTGTAGTGTTAAAATGGGATAAAGATGCATGTCAATTTGTCAGATTAACAATTTTTGCGCCTAAATTTGCAACCACGAAAACAGAAACGCTGTTGTTTTAACACCGCTCGACCCACACGAACGGCAATGTGTCAAACCGGACGACAGCGTTAAGTAGGTCGCAAACGATTAGAAAACAATAACAAACAAGAAAATAAACAGAACTATGAAAAAGTATTCTAAGTATTTTGTTGTGGCAATGAGCGCTCTTGCCTTTGCCTTCTCTACAGGAACATTACTAAAGGTGAACGCTACGCCGGCTACATCGGCTGCCGTGCCTGCCCAGCCCGTCGACTTGACGTACGCAGCAGAGAAGTCGCTGCCGTCGGTGGTGCATATCCTCAGCACAAAGAACTCGAAGGTGCAGACCGTAGAGGTGGAGAGCGACCCGTTCTCCGACTTCTTCTCTGACCCGTTCGGCTTCTTCGGCAACCCGCAGGGCAACGGCGGTAAGCAGAAGCGCAGCGTGCGCACACCGAAGCAGCAGGGATCTGGCTCGGGCGTCATCATCTCTACCGACGGCTACATCGTAACGAACAACCACGTGGTGGCTGACGCCGACGAACTGACCATTACGCTCAACGACAACAAGGAATACTCGGCTCGCATCATCGGCACCGACAAGGCGTCTGACCTGGCGCTCATCAAGATCGACGGCAAGAACCTGCCGGCTATCACCATCGCCAACAGCGACGACATCAAGGTGGGCGAATGGGTGCTCGCCGTGGGCAACCCGTTCAACCTTACGAACACCGTTACGGCGGGCATCGTGAGCGCTAAGGCTCGCTCGCTCTATCAGAACGGCGTGGAGTCGTTCATACAGACCGACGCTGCCATCAACCCCGGTAACTCGGGCGGCGCACTCGTCAACACTCGCGGTGAGCTTATCGGTATCAACGCCATGCTCTACTCGCAGACAGGTTCGTTCAGCGGCTACGGCTTCGCTATTCCTACCTCTATCATGAATAAGGTGGTAGCCGACCTGAAGCAGTACGGCACCGTGCAGCGCGCGCTCATCGGCATCCAGGGTCAGGACGTGAAGAACTATGTTGACGCCAAGAAGGACAAGGGCGAGGACGTAGACCTCGGCACAATGGAGGGCATCTACGTAGCCAAGGTTTCTGAGGAGAGTGCGGCTGAAGAGGCTGGCATGAAGGAAGGCGACGTCATCACTGCTATCGACGGCAAGCCGGTGGGCAAGATGGCAGAACTGCAGGAGGTGCTCGCAAAGAAACGCCCGGGCGACAAGGTGACCGTCACTTATCTGCGCGACAAGAAGAAGGCTACAAAGACCTTGACGCTGAAGAACGAGAAGGGCAACACGCAGGTCGTAAAGAAGGCTGACCTCGACGTGCTCGGCGGCAACTTCCGCGCCGTTACAGACGCCCAGAAGGAGCAGATGAACATTGGCTACGGTCTGGAGGTGCTGAAGGTGAACGCAGGCAAGCTGAAGAACGCAGGCATCACAAAGGGCTTCATCATCCAGCGCGTCAACGACAGCGCCGTGAAGACTATCGAGGATCTGCAGAACGCCGTGAAGGAGGCTTCTACAAGCAAAGACCCCGTGCTCTACATCCAGGGCGTTTATCCTACCGGCAAGAAGGCTTACTTCGCAGTGCCGCTTGAGGACTAAACAATAGTAGCCTACGACAGGAATGTCATAGGCTACTAAGATACAAAGCGGAGGCCCTAAAGACCTCCGCTTTTTTGTTAATTGCACCCGCAACCGAAAATAAATAGATTAAAATTTGCGACAACCGAGAGAAATGGTTAAATTTGCAGAACGATGCGCCCAAAGCGCACCTACCCTTTTAACAATAAAATAATATCAAAAAAAGCAACACTTAATGAGACAACTTAAAATAACCAAATCGATTACAAATCGAGAGAACGCCTCGCTCGATAAGTATCTTCAGGAGATTGGCCACGAAGAGCTGATTTCCGCAGAAGAGGAAGTGGAGCTCGCCCACCGCATAAAGAACGGCGACCGCAAGGCTCTTGAGAAGCTGACAAAGGCGAATCTGCGTTTTGTTGTCTCCGTTGCAAAGCAATATCAGAATCAGGGTCTCTCGCTGCCCGACCTCATCAACGAGGGCAACATCGGACTGCTGAAGGCTGCAGAGAAGTTCGACGAGACACGCGGCTTCAAGTTCATCTCGTACGCAGTATGGTGGATCAGACAGAGCATTCTGCAGGCCATCGCAGAGCAAAGCCGCGTGGTGCGTCTGCCGCTCAACCAGGTGGGTAGCGTGAACAAGATAAAGCGCATATTGAACAAGTTTGAGCAGGAGAACGAACGCCGACCAAGCATCGACGAGATAGCCGAAAAGACCGATATGCCGCACGAAAAGATTGAGGACGTGCTGAAGGTGGACACACGACAGGTGAGCGTAGACGCGCCAATGACCGAGAGCGACGGAGCAAGCATGCTCGACTTTATGCCGAGCGAGAACGAGCCGTCTACCGACAGCCAGCTCGTGATAGAGTCGATGCGCGAGGAGATTGCGCTGGCCCTCTCCGTGCTCAACGAGCGCGAACGCAACGTGATAGAGGCTTTCTACGGCATCAACCAGCCCGAATGCACGATGGAGGAAATCGGCAACAAGTACGGACTCACACGCGAACGTGTACGCCAGATAAGAGAGAAGGCTATACGCAAGCTGAAACAGAATACAAAGAACAAGCTGCTCAAGGCTTACCTGGGCAGATAAAGCTGCGACGCAACCAAAACTGACAGCGCCGCTGAAACAACAGAAAACAAGGAAAGAAATGAAGATTCGCACATTACTGGCATTGGCACTGCTGCTCATGCCGTCGCTTATGTTCGCACTGCAGAAGCAGGAGCGACTCTACGTATACGGTGTAGCCACATCGTTCAACGACTCTACGGTGTACATCACAGAGATTCAGCAGCTCGATTCGGCTTGGGTAGACACCAAGACAGGCTTTCTCTACAGCCGCAACAACTACTCGTTCCAGTTGCGCGACCATCTGAAGGCTAACGGATTCGCCACCCCCACTTGCGTAACCTACTTCGCAAAGACACGCAAGGAGATAGAGAAGAAATACGTGGCTATAAAGAAGCGCTACGCAACAAGAGGACACTACAACGTGAAATACGTCACAAAGCACGACTTTACATACAGCTGTCTCGTACCAGACGATAGCGAGCGTGCCGATTTGCAGACAAAGAAGGCGAAGAAGAAATAATGGATATCATAGCAGACTATTGCATCGCAGAACATAACGTGAGGGTTGTCTTTGCCGAAAACGGAAAGAACAACACCGAACTGTTACCGTCGTTCGAGCCTTTCAAGAAGGAAGGCTCAAACGACGATTTTCTTTTTACGCTGCGCGTGGACGACACGCTGGCTCCCGTGGATAAGAACCGCCGCGAGCGCATCGACACGTTCGAGACGGGCAACGGCGACACCGTAGTAGACCTACTCGACAACGGCGGCTACCAGTATATAGTGAAGGACATACACGGACGCAGCTGCTGTCTGCTGCAGACCAACAAGGATTTCAGCGAGGGCGTTTGTGCGCTGAACGGCGACTATCAGATGCGCCAGTTCGGACTGAACAATGCGCTGATGATGCTCTACGCCTTCCGCGGCAGCTTCTTCGACACGTTGCTCATACACGCTTCGCTCGTGAGAAACGGCGGCTATGGCTATGCGTTCACCGCAAAGAGCGGCACGGGCAAGAGCACGCACACGCAGCTCTGGCTCGACAACATACCGGGATCGGACTTGATGAACGACGACAACCCCGTGGTGCGCGTCATCGACGGCAAGGCGTACATCTACGGCAGTCCGTGGAGCGGCAAGACGCCGTGCTACCGCAACATTAAGGCACCGATCGGAGCCTTAACGCAGATAGTGCGCGCGAAGGAGAACCGCGTGGAGCGTCTGGCGCCTACAAAGGCGTTCACATACATTCTGCCTGCCTGCTCTACGATGAAGTGGGACAAAGTGGTGTTCCGCAACACATACAACGCCGTGATACGACTCATTGAGGCTGCACAGTACATCTATGCGCTGCACTGTCTGCCCAACAAGGAGGCAGCAGAGGTGAGCTTCAAGACGCTGACAGCACCCCATCAGTAAAATCACAACACATCTCAACACCTCACCACCACACCATCTTACCACCTCACCACCTCACCACCACCCTATCTCAACATGGAAAAAGAAATAAGACAGTACAACAATGCACAACTGATACCGTACTTCGTGGAGATGATAAACCAAGGGCACACCGTCACCTTCAAACTGAAAGGCTTCAGCATGCGCCCGTTCCTCGAAGACGGACGCGACAAAGCGATACTTGGCAAACACACCACCGTGCGTTGCGGCGACGCTGTGCTGGCAGAGATAAGTCCGAAGACGTACGTGCTGCACCGCATCGTGAATATCGACGGCGACAAGGTGACGCTGCGCGGCGACGGCAATCTCGGCACCGAGGAGTGTACGCTGGCAGACATACGCGGCATCGCTCTGGCGTTCTACCGCAAAGGACGCAGCACGCCCGACTATACCTCAGGACGCAAATGGCGCATCTATTCGGCTATCTGGACCCGACTGCTGCCCATACGCCGCTACCTGCTGTACATATATAGAAAAGTAAACAGGTTGGAAAGGTAGAAAGTAAAAGAGTAAAAAGG
Source organism: Leyella stercorea (assembly GCF_019052365.1). GTDB lineage: Bacteria > Bacteroidota > Bacteroidia > Bacteroidales > Bacteroidaceae > Prevotella. The sequence continues at coordinate 7,934 of NZ_JAHQUY010000063.1, read as the reverse complement.
TAAAAGAGTAAAAAGAATTAGCTAAGGCTTAGAAAGGCCTAAAAAGGCTTAGAAAGGTCTAAAAAGGCCTGGCTCAGCTTAATAACACCAAGAAATATGAAGATAAAGAAAGGTTTCGTCCTGAAGGACATTTGCGGCGAGAGTATTATCGTTGCAGAAGGCAAAGAGAACATCGACTTCACAAAGATTATAAGCATGAACGAGAGTTCGGCTTTCCTCTGGGAAAGCGTTAAGGACAAGGATTTCGACGCTGAGACGCTGAAACGTCTGCTCTGCGAGGAATACGACGTCGACGACGCTACGGCAGAAAACGACGCAAAAGCATTGCTCGACAGCTGGATAGAAGCAGAAATAGTTGAGTAAACAAAACACGCAAAAACGGCATATCCCCAAAACAAGGATATGCCGTTTTTGCATTTTTTAAAGTCTTAGTATTTCAAGACCTTGGCAGCCACACGCTTGAACTGCGGCATTGCCTTTCCTATGGATGCACCGATGTAAGTAGGGTCGCAAACTATGTATTTCTTTCCCTCTACGATGACGAAATCGCCCGACACATTCTCGTTGAAGCATACCGCTGTGGCGATATGGTTAGGATAATCGAGCAACACGACATCGAGTTTCAGCAGGTTGCGCACCAGATATGAATAGAGCACCGCACGATCCTCGCAGTCACAGTAGGGATAGTAGAATAGTTCCTCTACGAAGAACGGTTTCTCATAGCCGAACTGTTCTTGATCCGTGGCGTACTTGAAGCCGGTCTGCACGAAGTTGATGAGCAGGTTGGCAGCTTCGGTCTCGCTCTTGCCCTCAACGATCGGAGCAAGCGACGAGAGCAATCTGTCGGCAACAGCCGGGTTCACCTTCGCATTCACATACACGCTATAGTCGCACTGCGGCATACTCTTGTAGAACAGCATCAGCGACTTGGGAACGTCGACAGATACAGCCACTGTGCCCGCACCATTCTTGTGTACGGAGTTGACCATTCCAGAATTGAGCAACGGAGCGTTAGTTATCTGCATGTCGATGTTGCTCTTTGCCTTCGGCGAATCCTCCTGACACATATAGAACTGGCAAGTCTCGTCGCTTGTAAGGTTGTAATAGTTGAGTCCGTCCTTAGTGAAATAAGGACGACCATACATCTTACAGTCGGTCGCTACGAAGAGAAGCATCTGGTCGCGGTCGGCACGGCGCGCCATCTTCGACTTATATCCAAGTTCGTTGAGTAGGAACTGCTGCATTACAACAGACGCATGTGCGTCGGCACAAAGGGCATTAGACACGTCGCGAACAAAGAGGAACACACCCCAATCGTTGAGCTTGAGGTCTTTCTTCAGTTGACGACAGTCGGCAAGCAACGGCTTGTAGTCGGCCTTGCACATCGCCTCGTAAGCATCGGCAACAGCCTTCTCGCGCATATTGCCTATAGAGCATACTCCCTTCAGCGACTTGTCTACGTAAATTCTCTGTCCGCAGTAGTTAATCATCTGCTTCTCTGACGACTCTTTATAGAGTGCGCTCATAGGTGCAGAAGGCTTAGCGGTCGGCACCGGCACCACTGCTGGCGGAGTGGTTGGAGGTGTCGGGGTTGTTGGCTTGGCTGCAGGGGTCGTAGGCTTGGCAGTAGGACTTGCAGGCTTAGCTGTTGGAGTGGCAGGCTTGAGAGTAGGAGTCGTAGGCTTGAGAGCTGGAGTCGTAGGCTTAGCGGTCGGAGTCGCAGGCTTAACTGTTGGAGTCGCAGGCTTGAGAGCTGGAGTCGCAGGCTTAGCTGTCGGAGTTGCAGGCTTGGTAGCTGGAGTTGCAGGCTTAGCTGTCGGAGTCGCAGGCTTAGGCTGCGGCTTTTCAAAGCCAACCTTCTCGCCGTCATTAATCTTGCCCTGCGGTCGCTGCTTGCTCTCGCCGGTAGACTGTCCGAGGATGTCCTCGATATCAAGTTCCACGGGTGGCGCTACGGGGTCCTTCTTCTCGTCGTATACGACCGGCTTCACCGGCTCCGGTTTGGTGCGCTTCTCCACCGGCTTCTTTGCCTCAAACTCCTTCCAAGGATTGCGCAGGAAACTGATGAACTGCTTGTTGGCATCGTCAATGAACTTGTCGAACGACTGTACCTCAGTCTTTATGAAGTTGTCGAAATCGTCGTCTACAACTTGTGCCTGAGTCCCCATACAACACGTTGCACCTAAAGCAAATAATATCAATCTTTTCATTTGTACGGGTTTCGTTTAGTTAATCATTGTATAAAAAATCCGAAGAAGAGCAGACGAGTCTACCCTTCCCCGGATTGGATAAAACATCTCTAAGAAATTACTCGTCTGCCGGTACCGGCTCACCGATGAACTCCTCAACCTGATTTGAGAGGTCGTCGAGGGCTGCTTTCTTCTTTGCTTCTCTTGCAGCCTCCTCGCGAGCCTTCTTAGCAGCAGTCTCGTCGAGAGTCATGTAAACCTGGAACTCCTTAACGCCGCCCTTCTCGCGAACGAGCATGAAGTGTACCTTTACAAGACCAGAAATCTTTGTGTTGACGCCCGACTCGTAAGCAGCACCGAACTTGTCTATTTCCATACCCGACTGATCGCTTGCATCAGACGACATAACACTCTTCATCTTACCTACAACCTGAGCCTTTGCACGGCTTGCATAGCTTGTGATGCCGTTCATCATGGCGTTATCGCGACCTATCTTCGGGTTCTTGCCTACAGCAAGACCTGTAAGCACGAGGTGGTTGTCAGGGTCAGCCTCAACGTATGTGCGATACTTTGTCAATGCGTACTCCATTGTAGAAGCTGTGGCATACAATGACCAACCTGCCTTCTTCCACTCTTTGCAGGTCTTCTTTACATCCTTTGCCAACGCTTTCGACTGAGCAAAAGCTACTGATGTGCCGCAGAACACAAGGGCTATAGCCAGTAATACATTAAAAATTCTCTGTTTCATAATAGTTCAGTTTAAATAATTATTAATTATTTTGTTTAATTCTTTCACTCTTCAAATCTCTTGGTCCAAACTTTATCAAGACTAAATCTGAAACATTTTCAGACTAAGGTTTAGAACCCGAAAACCAGTCTACTCCCAATTTGTAGAATACTGCAACGCGACCTTGATAGGTTCGATAGCTCCGGTGTTGGGGTTTACGACCGTGAGCGTGCCGTTAACGAATGCAAAGTCGCCCTTTTTCACCTTACGCAGCGAGCAATCGCCCTTCGCCAGCATCTTTATCTGGATGAGTCCTTTTGTAGAATAGACGGCGTCTGCATTGTCGAAGATAAGCGGAACGGCGAGGTCGGGCACATTAAGTTCAAGACTCTTCACCGCAAACTTGCTGCCATTGCGGTTGTTGACAGTAAGGCGCACGGTGATGTCGGTCACTTCACGTGCGGCTGCGTCAACCATTGCGGCTGTCAGCATTACCTTTCCTTCAGGAACAAGCGAGAGCCTTTGGTCGGCATTGCCTGCGCCGGCTTCAGCCAGCGAGAACTTATGCGAAAGACGCTTACCGTCGAGGCGCAACTGCACATTGATGAAGTTTTCTTCGTCCTCAATACAGTCGCTATCGTCGTATGTGATGACGAACTTGCCGTCGGCTGTAGGACGCACATTGAGCTGCGAAGCACAGTTCGACTTCAGTGTGGGCACCGTAGACACCTTGACAGGCATGCCCTTCAACAGTAGCTGGCAGTGGTATTCGCCATGCTTAACGAACTCTCCAGTGAGGCTGAGCGCATCATAAAGCTGACGATAGCGCTTCTTCAAGCCGTCAACCTGCTCCAAACGCACATCATCAAAGAAGTAAGCCTTCAGAGCGTCGAGCTCGGTGATGGCAGTCTTGATGTCTTCCACCGCTTCTATATTGTTCAACTTCTGTTCCAGCTGTTCGTACTTGGCAGTCATCTCCTTGTCGAGAGCCTCAAACTCAGCCTGAAGCGTGAGTTGCTCGCTGCGCGAGTAAGGATAGAGCACCGAATACTCGTAATAACCCTTGCCAGTCTTCTTGTTGAACATACGCTGCCAATAGATGCCGGCAATCTTGTTTGGCGAAATGCCCTTGAGGAAAGGCAGGTTAGCCGACTTTATCTTTGAAAGACGTGTGAACTCGTCGCGCGAATCGACGCTGCCGTTCTCCACAACCTCGCTCGACTCGTTGCGCTGCGACACACTGACATTGCTTGCCACCGAGAGAATGATGCGTTCTGTCACCTCCGTCATCGCCTTCACCTGAGCGTCGGCAAGAGAACTGGCAGTGACTGTAACTACAAACGCTCCATCGTTGGCTTGGTTAAGCCATTCGGGAGTCTTCTTTGCGCTACGCTCCACCACCTTGTCCTGTGCCAATGTCATGCAACACGCAGCAAGAAGCAGACACAAAGCCAATGATATTCTTTTCATAATATACTTAATTATTACCAGTTAACCTTCAAGTTGCGAATCTCCACTATACCATCGCGCACTTTAAGCTTCAGATAAGACACAGTCTCCATAGGATGGTCGTAGTTGATGATGTAGAAATCATGCTTCAGCTTGACGCGTGCCGGCATGCTCACCCATTCGTATGACGAATCGTTAGAGGTAACAGCCATATTTTCACGAGTGAGTTCGCGTCCGTTGTCGTCGATCACTACGTTCATTGCGATGTCGCCGTTAGAGATATTCGCATTATTGTTGACGTATTCGGCCTTTATGGTGATGCATTTCTGCGTAGGATTGCCCGTGCAACTGAGAATGCGGAAGTCGAGGTCGTTCTTAGAGATGGTTATCTCGCACTCTGGAGCGACAGGTGCTGGCGCCGGAACGGGTTTCTCCACAACCTTCTCCACTACAACAGGCTTCTCTACAATCTTCTCCACCACAACAGGCTTCTCTACAACCTTTTCCACAACAACCGGTTTCTCTACGACCTTCTCCACAACCTTCTCTACGACGACAGGCTCTGGAGTGTTGTCCATATTCTCAAGAATCTGCTTCTGCAAAGCCGCAGCCTGGTCGTAGCAAGGCACGTTGGCTGTAGCGGCAGACAGATAGCTCACTGCCTCCTGACAATGGTTCTGGTTGTAAAGGGTCTGAGCCTTCTGCAGAATGAAAGCGCAATTGTTAGCGTAATAGTCAGCAATCTTCTTGCGCGCCGTATTGATGAAGCGCGTGAAGGCAGGTGCAGTCACCTTTATGTTCTTCACCATCGAGAGCATAGCCTTCTCCTTATTGCCTACAGCTTCGCCCTGAACTGGAATCGTCACGCTGTAATACTCTGCACCGTCGATGATGTTCTTGGCGATAAGCACCAGTTCGCCTTGAGCCAAAGACACGTCTCTCACCATGCCGCCGTCTGTAGACAGCACTTTGTCGAGAGACAACGACGGCGAAACAGCGAATACGTTGTACACATCGGCTGCAGCAGCACTGTTGCGGTTGAACACCTGGTGCAGCTTAAGGTCGATCGCATCAACAACATCCTCAGACAAGCCCTTTGTCTCCGACTTCAATATGGTGAAGTGTATATCGCTTTGTGCATATCCTACCATTGCAACGAATAGGAATATGATCTGTAAGAATGTCTTTTTCATAAAACACCTTTATATAGAGTTATTGAATCATAATTTCGAGTTTCTGTCCTTGTGCCGTTACAGAAGCCTTATAGCCGTCGCCCAACTGAGTCTTGAGGAATTTCTTCAAATCGCTGCTGAAGTTAGACAACGTGTAAGAGCGTCCGCGCTCCACATTCCACAACGGGATGTTCACGGTCATGTGTATATACTTATCAGTGTTGTTGCTCATGTCATAGACGCTGTTCTGCGCATGGCTGCGCAACCACTCGTCGAGCACATCCTTGAAGTTGTCGCCGGTAGACGGACTGTCCTGATCGAAGTCCCAATCGTCGATAGAGTTAGAGATTGTCATGTCTACATACACCTCTCTGCCCTGGCTCACCATAGCCTCAAACGATGTCTTTATCTGGTTGAAGAAGTCGGCCTTTATCTTCTTGAAGGCATAGTCGACGAGTTCCGACTCGCTCACATTGCCTTTATAGTATTTTCCGCTGGGGAATGTAGCAGAAGCAAGATTGCCGTTTGTCTGACTCTCCACAGCGCTTATGCTCAACTGACACTCCATCTGGTTGTTTGCATCTGTAACAACCGCTGCATCAACGGTGACGATGATGTCGCCAGGCAGCTGCTGCACAATCATTGTATTGATGTCCGACTGGCTTTGCGTGCGCATCATCTCATCTTTCTTCGAGTTGCGCAGTTGCGATACGAAGTTACGAGTCTTGTAACCTTTCTTTGTAAACTCGCCAGTCATCTTGTCGAGAGCGTATTTCTTTGCCTCGCTTGCGTCAATGGCTTCAAGCATAGCCTGGAAGTCGGAGCCTTCGCTCGCCTTCAGACCAGGCACAATAACGATAGTAGGGTTGAGCGCCGATGTGCTTTTCTTTGCACTTGCCACGCCCCACGACGGAGATATCGACATGTTGTTATGCTGCAAGTCGGCGATAAGCGACTTCACGTTTATCGAGAGCTGCACCGTGACACGCACCTTGTTGCCTACCTTCTTGTCGCCAACGGTCTTTACCGCGCTTGTGATGTAGTTGATGTAGCGCGACTCAGAGAAAAAGCGATAGTCGTAGTCGTTACGCTCCACAGCAACCATAGGCGTGCCGTCCTTCACGCCTTCTATACCAGCATGAAACAGAGTATGAAAAGCCGACTTGGCAGCCAGCAGCGCAGCGTCCTTCTTCTTGTCAGCAACGGCTGAAGAACGTACTGTGATTATATTACCGTCCTGCGACACCAATGTAGCATCGGTAGAATAGACTTCTGCACTTAGATTTGTGCAGAAAAAGAGTCCGAATAAGAGAGATAAGATTATTCTGGTCATAGCTAAAAAGATAAAATATTTCTGTTTTCGTGCCGATATAAACTAATGACATGGCTCCATTTTTTCAATGAAGTCATGCCATTTTTATAAACAAAGTCTAATTAGATTACCTTCTTTGCCTTGTCAAGTAATGATACTTTATGGAACACCTCAACCTCAATCTTCTGCTGAGCGTCCATAGCAGCCTTTATCTCCTTGCCGCCCTTTACAACGTCGCAAAGTGTGAGGTCCTCGCCCTCAACAGCGCTCACCTTAAGTTCGCCGATCTCCTTGCGTGAGTTGCGGCCGGCAACAGTGCGAAGCTCGTAGACCTTGAAACGTGCCTTGCCGTCTACACCATGAGCAGAACCGAGGCTGATGTACACCTGCTTAGCCTCAGCACCCTTTGTAGCGTTGATTTCGAGGATAGTACCATTGAGCTTGAAAGCCTCGTCAACTAAAGCGCGAACAGCCTTGCGTGCGAACTTGGCAACGTCTACAGCAGCTGCGTCCGGTGTGTCGCCGGTAGCCATCTCAGCAACGCTCTCGCCATGCTTGAATGTCTTTGAAGCAATAGTTGTGCCGTTCTTCGGGTCAACAACCTTCAATGTATAGTTTACTACAGCAGCATACCATTCTGTCTTGCCGTCGTCAGAACGCTTGTGGTCTACAGACAATGATGTGATTGTGCCCTGCAACAGATAGTTTGCACCGAGCTGTGTCATCACAGCGAGACGAGAAGCGTCGCCTTCTGCCGACAGCTCGCCATTCTCACGACGTGCTTTCTCTACTCTCAAAGCGTCTTCTGCATCAACGTCAGTGATAAGAACGCGATTGGTCTCCTGGATGCCTTCAATCACTTTACTGCGAAGAGCCTCAGCCCAAGAATCCTTCACGTTAGACGGATGAGCAAAATAATCTATGAATACTGAAGACTTGCCTTCAGTCTGCTTCTGAGCCGATACGCTCATTGCGCCACATACGAAAAACAGAAGGAATGCGACACGTAAAAACGATAATTTCATAATAGACCTTAATTCCGCAACACTTTAGTTTAACATTATTTATAATATCCTGAGCAACAA